>JAHWKJ010000320.1 GCA_019347905.1 Planctomycetota bacterium | reverse complement strand
GGCGCCGTCCGCCCGGCTTGTTCCAGTTGCGGCAACAGTTTCTTCAGCCGGAAGTCGCCCGGCGCGACGACGCTGCCGGCGATCGCCAGCCGCCGCACTTCCTCATACGTCTGGACCAGGACGGGAATGCTCATGACGGATCGTCACAGCGTCAAACGGATCACTTCGCTCTCAGTCACGAGGGTCAGCGGCTTGACCTTGAGCTTGCGGGTGTCGAGGTCGTGCCGGAAGCGCACGATCGCCGTCTGACCTTCCAGAAAACTCTTCGGCAACAGCGACAGGAGGTGTGCGCTGCGCGGTTCCTCGGAGAGGCCGGCGTCGGTCATCACCAGCCGCACGCCGTGGCGGTCTTCGAGGACCAGTTTGTCATCGACCGTCCCCATCCGCAGGTAGTTCAAAGCGCAGATCGGGTGCTTGTCGGCGAGCGGCTCTTTGAGCTGCGCTTTCACCTCTTTGACCGAGCGTGCGAAGTCGTCCGACGCATGGCTGCAGATTGTCGCCAGATCCTGAGGTGCGAGCGGTCGGGACGTCATGCCCTCCCAGCGGACGCGAGAATTGGAGCCGCCGGGATACACGCACAGCTCCGGAACCTGCGCGACTTGAAAGAAGCTGTCTTCGCTCTTGATGTGCCGGGCCGCCTTGTACGGCCGGAACGTCTGCGTGTCGCACACGCGTCCGTCGACGAGCTCCATCCAGATGCCCGTATCGACGTATTCCTTGCGGGCGACGTCGTCGCAGGAGTGAAACGCGAGCTGCACGAGCTCCACGTCTTGCTCGACCAGCCCGACGTCTTTCAACTCGCGCAGTTGCCAGGCGTGCCCCAGCCAGGCGGCGATGCACGTCTCGGTCTCCGGCGCGAGGTCCGGGCTTTCGAGCCGCTGCTGGAGATAGGTGCGTCCCCTGGTGACGAGTGTGTGCAGGCGGCCCAGTTCGTCGAGTGCTTCGCTGTAGACCGCCTCGCGCGCGGCGGCGGCCGGCTCCTCGCCGCGCTCCGCATAGAACAGCTTCGTGAAGTTCCGCAGCGCCGTCTGGGCTCCAGGCAGATAGGCGTTTCCGAGCTGCCGGGCCTGTTCTTCCAGCTCGTGCGCGGTCTTGGCGTTCACATTGCCGAGGCCCAGCCGCACCACGTCCTGCGTCAGCCGCTCCAGCAGGTCCAGGCCCTCCAGTTGGGCCCTGATCTTTTTCGACAGGGCCGATTTGTTGACCTGCCGCGGCGTTGCAGAATCGGCCTTCCGCTTCTCGACGCGGGCGGCCGCCTTCTCGCGTTTGGCGGCCAGTTCTTCCGGCACGTCGGCAACCGCGAACTTGCGGCCTTCAACGATCGCGTACAACAGTCCCAGCGAATGCTTGCAGGGGAACTGGCGGCTGGGACACGTGCAGCGGTAGACGGGCTGGTCGGGGACGGCGAAATCGGCCGAGCAGAGATAGGGCGTCCGGCCGCTGCCCTGGCATTGACCGAACCACAGCGTCTCGTCCGCCGAATGGTTGAGCGCGACGAACTTGTTCTTCAGCAGCAGCCCGCGGCCGTTCTGGGCCGCCGCCGCGTTCGGCGCCGCCGCTGCGACAAAGTCTGCGTCGATCGCAATCATGCCGGGTGACGCACGTCCGAGCTGTGCTTCGCGAATCGGCCTCGGCGTCATTTTGACGGTCGAGGATGCGCGGGACAAGCCGGCGCGGTCGGCTCCCGGACATCATGGCCCGTCGTACCGCGGCTCCGGGAAGATCACGCGCTCGTACAGCGGGCGCGTGCCGTCCGAGCGGAAGATCGGCTTCCAGCAGGCCACGATGCGATCGGGATGCACGTGGTAGATCTGGTATGAGAGGTACTCGCCCCAGCACAGGCAGTCGCACAGGATGTGGGCGGTGCCCTCGTGCATGCGGTAGTCGTAGCGGTGCCGGTGGCCCGACAGATACGCCGCCACCTTGTATTCCTTGAGGAGCAGCAGGATCTCCTGCGCTTCCGGCCCCTGGATGTTGCCGCCGAACTCGGCCAGCAGCGGATAATGCCCCAGCACGAACACGTGCCGGGCCGACTTCGTCCGCTCCAGTTCGCGGCGGAGCCACTTCATCTGCTCGGGATCGACCTCGGCCACGCCCGTGTACAGGCAGAGGAAGACGCAGCCGTTCTTCTCGACCGCAAAGTACGGCTCGCGGCCGGTGAAGTGGCGGAACAGCTCAACCCGCGACGGCTCGCGCTTTCCGGCCAGCTTCTCGGCAAGCTTCCAGTTCGCTTGTCCCGTCTCCAGCAGACGGCCGAGCGCCTCGCGGTTCAGCCGCGAGCGGTCGTACAGCGTGTCGTGGTTGCCGGGCACCGGATAGAACGGCGGCTCGAGCCGCGAATAGATGCGGGTGAACGTGTTCCATTCGGTCTCAGTGTTCTTGTTCGTCAGATCGCCCGTCATGAACACCATCGCCGGCTTCAGCCGGTTGACCTGCGCCACCGCCAGCTCGTTCATCGGCTCGTCGAACTGGTACCGCTCGTAGCCGGGAACCGTGCCGTCGTCGAACTGCGAATCCGAGACCTGGATGAACGTCAGCTCCGGCTTCTGCGCGAGGTCTTCGGTATAGGTGGGAAGGCGCCACGGATCGTCGGCGGGATGCGTCAGCCGCGGTGCCGCAATGGGATTGGGAACGGTCAGCGTCTGCGGCGGCTGCCCGTCTTCCTTCAGCAGGATGAGCTCGATCCGCTCGGGATAGACTTCGATGAGCGCGAGCGTCCAGTCCGGCGTGCCAGTCCACGCCGACGACGGCACGGTCCAGATCGGCAGCGTGCCCTCGGCCGTCACCGTGTGCGCATGCCCCGGCACGAGCCGCACCGCAACCCCGTGACGCTCGATGGTCTCCCAGTAACGTCGCGCGACCGCCGGGGCGGATGCGGGCTTTTCACGCGGTGGTGCCTTGTAGTCGGGACCGCCGAACAGCAACACGCCGCGGGCGTCGCCGGCGTTCGCGAGGTCACGTTCGAGCCACTCGACGAGTTCGGTTTCGCCGCCGGACTCTTGCGGGGCCGATGCGAATTGCAGGCGCACGCCGCCCAATGTGGTCGAAGCCGGCAGCGCGGGCTGCCGCGGAAAAACGTTGCGGAACCGTTCGAGACCACCGTCGGCGATGTCCTGCGGTCCAGGCAGCAGGAACAACGGCACGCGGACACGGTCGAGGAATGTTTTCAGCCTGCGGAAATCAGCGTCCGAGCCGGTCCAGGTGAGCGAACCCATCACCACCAGGGCGTCCGGACGCAGGGCCTCGACCGCCGCCAGCGCCCGCTCCAGCCCCGGCGGACCCGTCTGTGCGAGAAAGCCGCGCTTCGGGCCAAGCTCCTCGGCCGAGAGCGCGGTGATGTACGGCGTGGAAACGGCCGCAATGCGGCACAACGGCTGCGCCTCATCGGCCCGACACGTTGCCGCGACTAACAGCGTCCCGACGAAGAGCAGGATCAGAATCGAGTCGGATCGGCGTCGCATAGGTTCATCTCGTGCACGTGATTGCAGCACCAATTCGTCCCCCACTTCTGCCAGCGACATTGGCACACTGTGACTCGCCTGCGAGTATGCCGCGCGAGGCCGCATCGGGCAACGACGGCCACAGCCGAGCACTCTCAGCCGGGGCCGATTCGGCAATCACCCAAAGAACTGCCCCCGAGCCCCTCGGCAGGATTGCGAGGACGGGTGGTTTACTGTCGGTTTTACAGTGCAGCGGCGGTACGGGTCAGGTACAATCGTGCGCGTTCGAGGAGCTCTCCGTGAAACCAGTGCTGCAAGCCCTTCTGGTTGCCGATCACGTCTATACGGACCGAGCGTCGGGAAAATGCATCGTCGCAGGAACGTTCAATCGGTACTGGCTTTCCAAGCCAGCAGCCGCTCGTTCATCAGACGAAAGGCGCCAGCTCAGGGCCGACGAGGTCAGCAGGATTGGGTCGCCGTATGCCTACGTCAGTCTCACCGACGTTCAGGGGCAGGTCGACCTGGAGTTCCGCTACGTGTCTCTCAAGGACCACCAGATCCTGTTCACAGGCAAACTGCAGATCGAATCGAACGATCCCTTGCAGACATTCGAACTGACGATTCCACTTCCACCGATCCCGATTCCTCACCCGGGCGTTTTTGCTCTCGAATTGCTCTGGGACAACGAGATCCTGGGTTCCCATCGGATCACAGCAGAATTCAAAGAAGAGGTTGGCGAATGACCGCCGAGATTGATGCCACGCCCGGGGTTTCAGCAGGGAGCGGCACTCATCGCGAAATGTCCATCCACTTCGGGTCGGGGGCCTACGAGTGCCACATTCTCATCTTTGAGGAACCCGGTGGCGGATACGTCGTGCGTGCGGCCCAGCTTCCCGGGGCCTGGAGCCAAGGAGAAACTCCGGGCGAAGCGATCGCCAACATCCGTGAGGCGATCGCAGGTCTCCTCAGGGTGTACCTGGAAGATGGTGAGATTCCCTGGAGTGATTCAGAAACAACTTCTGACGGCGAACCATGGTCTGAAAAATGGATTGTTGTCGATGTCTGAACTGCCGGTTGTCTCTGGCAAGGAGGCGATCCGGGCATTCACGAAACTCGGGTATTCGGAAACGCGGATCAGCGGCAGCCATCACATCCTGCAGAAGCCGGGGCATCGCTACGCACTGAGCATTCCGGTCCACGGCAATACCGCGCTCAAGCGAGGGACTCTGCGCGGGCTCATTCGCGACGCAGGAGTCTCGGTTGCCGAGTTCGTCGATGCGCTCAAGCGGAAAACTCCAAGGCGAGAAGGCGCCGCCACGGACGAAAGTGCGGCACCTCAAGGACCTGTCAGAGACGCCGACGCAGATCATGAGCCGAATTCGTCGGACAGCAGCGGAAGCTAAAGCCTGGGAGAAGCGTGCGTGACATTAAGTCGTCTCCGCCTCTGACCGGGCCGCCGACTTTGACTGGATGTCCCGTACGCGCGACGGAGGTCATTTCCCGCGCCGGCTCCGCACAAGCGGGACGCTTGTGCTACGGCCGCGATCCAGCAGGCTCTGCCACGCGTGCGCCGAGTAGCCGGAGAACACCGGCGACGTCCGCGTCCGCTCCGCTGCACCGAGGGCGGCGCGGTCCAGCTCTTCGAAGTCGTGGAACCACACGCGGGCGGTGACGCTCGAACCATCAAGCGCCCGGCCGAAGCCCGACTGTCCCGGCGGCCGAAAGACGCCGAAGCCGCGGCGACTCTCAGTCGCCCGCTTCACGCCTCCCAGGTACGCCGCCCCGCGATCCGGCACCGAAACCGTCGTGTTCACCGAAAACACGTTGAACACCGGCTGCTGCACCGTCACCTGCTGCGCGGCCGCCGTCCGCGGCAGCACCAGCGCGCCGAGCGAAAGGGCGAAACTCAATCGCAACATGGCAAGGTCTCCGGGGGGGGCGGCCCGTGCGCCCATAATATACGGCTAATCGTCTGAAACAGCCAGCCCCGGAAAGCGTTCCGCCAGTCGCTCCAAGCCCTCGTCTGTGATGCCTGTATTAGAAATGCTGAGCCGCGTGAGCTGCGGCAGCGCGGCCAGCACGGGAATTGCCGCGTTCGAAACGTCTGTGCCGTCGAGCAACAACCCGCGCAGGTTGGAGAGCGGCCGCAAGTGCCCGAGCCCGCGATCGGTGATCAGCGTCCCCGACAGCCCCAGCCCGCGCAGGCGGCGGAGTTTCTGCAGATGCACCAGATGCTCGTCGCGGACCGGCGTCTGCGACAGGTCGAGCATTTCGAGATTCTCGAGCGCCGCAATCTCGCGCAGCACGCGTTCATCGATTTTAGTCCCGGTAAGCTGGAGCCACTCCAGGGAATCGAAGCGCCGCAGCCGCCGCACGAGCCGGGCGAGATCCGAGCTGTCGACTTTGCAGCCCGCGAGATGAACGCCTTCGATTCGCCGCCGCTCGAAAAACGGCCCCACCACAGGAATCGACCGCAGCCACCCCGGCGCGCCCGGCGCCGAAGCCGCAGGCGACCCGCCCGCACGGCGCACAGCCGCCAGGACCGCTTCGTCCTCCTCCCGCGAGCCGACGTGGATCGTCACCCACACGCACGCGCTGACGGCCGCCACGACGGCCAACCAGCACCGCCGGGAGCGCCTCCACCAAGCAGGACGCGCCAGCGGAGCACCCTCGAGATTCGGCACGCTTACGTCAGTCACGATTCGCCCTGAACATCGTTGTTCCTTCCGGATGATGACATCACGGTTGAGAAACAGCCACACGCCGATGAGAATCGATCGGCACACGCAGCGACATCAGCCGCAAACCACCAGACAGTTTTCGCCGGGGAGCAACTCCAATGACGCTTAGGAATGCCGATCGAATGGCGCGAACCCGCTGGTTCGTGGCGGGCGCCGCGGCGATGGGGACGTTCATCATTCTATCGGGGGCAGCGGCTTCGAGGCAGCCGGCACCCCGACGCGACGGGACGACAACTCGCACACAGGCCGCAAAGACGCCCGCGCCCGTCGCGCGGGCTGACGACGGAAAGCTGCGGATCATCTGCTTCGGTGCGCACCCGGACGACTGCGAGCTGCGCGCGGCCGGCGTTGCCGCCCTCTGGACCGCAAATGGGCACCACGTGAAGTTCGTCTCGGTCACCAACGGCGACATCGGGCACTGGAAGATGGCCGGCGGTCCGCTCGCTCAGCGCCGTGCCGCGGAAGTCCAGCGCTGCGCCGACATCCTCGGCAGCGAGGCCGAGGTGCTCGACATTCACGACGGCGAGCTACTCCCCACGCTCGAGAACCGCAAGACGATCACCCGCCTGATCCGCGAGTGGAACGCCGACATCGTGATGTGCCACCGGCCGAACGACTACCACCCCGACCATCGCAACGTGGGCCTGTTGGTGCAGGACGCCGCCTACATGGTCACGGTGCCGTTCTTCTGCCCCGACGTGCCTCCCCTGGAGAAGAACCCCGTCTTCCTGTACTTCGAGGACCGCTTCCAGAAGCCCAATCCGTTTGCGGCCGACGTGGTGGTCGCGATCGACGACGTCATCGACAAGAAGCTGGCCTGCGTGGAGGCGTTGGAGTCGCAGTTCTATGAAGGCGGCTGCTGCAGCGGCGTGACGCGATTGCCCGACGATCCCGCCGCACAGGCCACCCGCCGCCGCGACGTGCTCGACCGCTTCCGCAACCGCTTCGCCAGCACCGCCGACCGCTTCCGCCGCGAATTGGCCGGCTGGTACGGCGATGAGGCCGCCGGCGGTATCCGCTACGCCGAGGCCTTCGAGATCTGCGAATACGGCCGCCGGCCCACGCGCGAGGAATTGCAGCAGTTGTTCCCGTTCTTCGCGGAAGATGTCCGCGATGCGCCGCCCGACGGAGCCGCACGATAGCCCGCGTCAGTCGATTGGCCCATAGCCCGCCGCGCAAGCAAGGGGCACGCGCGGCGCGAGCAAGGGTTCGTCCTGCCGCGTCGCCGCGCGGGAGTTGCCAGCGCAGCGGGATTTGCTAGCATTGACCCAGCCGGTTCGCGGCCGC
>JAHWKJ010000319.1 GCA_019347905.1 Planctomycetota bacterium | reverse complement strand
CAAGGTCTGGCCGAGAAATACTCGGCCCACCACATCGATTTGCTCGGCCACGATGCTCAGGCGGAAGACAAGCCCATCCCAGTCGAATTCCTTCGGCCCGAGGGCGAGGAAACCAGTGGCGGTCAGCTGATCGTCCCGGACTGCGTCGCTGTCCGCGGGCATCAGGTCGCCGGCGAGTTGCTCGCGAACGAACCGGTCATATGGCTTATCCGCGTTGAAGGCGGCAATGACGTAGTCCCGGTACCGCGGCGCCAGCGGCACGAGCATGTTGCGGGTGCCGCCGGCGGATTCAGCATACCGCGCCAGGTCCAGCCAGTGCCGGCCCCAGCGTTCACCGAAGCGCGGGCTTTCCAGCAGTCGATCGACCAGGGAGGTGACGGCAGCCGTGGAGTCTTGTTGATAAGCGGCTTGAAACTCGCGGACTCTCTCCGGCGTCGGGGGCAGGCCCGTCAGGTCGTAGCTGATGCGGCGCAACAGATCCTGCGGCGCGGCGTCGGCGACCGGCCGTAACTGTTTCGCTTCCAGTCCAGCGAGGATGAACCGGTCGATGTCCGTTCGCGGCCAGCCGGCATCCTGCGTCTTGGGCACAGGCCGATCGGAGATCGGCTGAAAAGCCCAGTGCTTGCGTCCCTCTTCGATGTCGATGGTGGGCGCAGCCGCTCGAGCCTGCCCGTCGCGGGGGTCCGGCGCGCCCATGGCGATCCACTTCTCAAAATCCTCGATCACCGCTGGAGCAAGCCGCTCGTCCGGCGGCATTTCCAGACTCTCATAGCGGATCGCCTCCAACAGCAGACTCTCGGATTTCTTCCCCGGCACCACCGCCGGCCCGATGTCCCCACCCCGGCGAATGTTTTCGCGGCTATCCAGCAGCAGCCCGCCCTTGACCTCGTCGCCTTCGCTCGAGTGGCAACCGTAACACTTCGCCACCAGCACCGGGCGGATCTTCTTCTCGAAGAATTCGATGCCTTCAGGCGGATCGGCCGCGGGGAGGGAAGTGGAGCTCAGCACGAGGAAGGCGAGAATCAACGGCCGTGCCGGAATACTTCGCATGCCTTGAACTCGTTGTAGGAGTCGGTCTTCGGTTCGGACGCTGTCCCGACCAGCGATTCGGCTCTGTCAGGCCACTGTTACCCTGCGATGCTGATTGCCCGGCGCCCCCTGCCGCGGCACGGACCGTCATTCACACCATAGCAGAGGAGCCGCCTTCCGTCGCCCCGTTCAGAAATCGCGCGACCACCCCGCAAGCGCTCGTGCCCACAAACCGATGAATGACGGACTGCTCATCCGTCGGCTTTCTCCAGAGTAGCGTAAATCAGAATCAATCTTCCGCGTCGGAGAATTCCTTCGGCCGCGGCTAACGGCCGGGCCATTTGATCTCGTTGCTCTCCCCCTCGACGATGACATCGTCGACCAAATTGCCGGTCGTCCCGCTGCCGTCGTCGAGCGGGTTAAGGATGTAATTGCCGCGCGAGCCCGACGTCATCTCGATCGCGATCCGCGAGCCGTCCTCATTGTGGCGCTGGTAAAATCGAGGATTGATGAACGTGTAGCCGTGGGCGCGGTTCAGGTAAATCGCCGGCGCCACGAGGCTATCGCAGTCAATGCTGGGCGTGATGAAGGTGCAACCCGAGGAATGGTACGGGGCCAAAGGGCCCTGGATCCAGACCGGCGCATAGACGCTTTCGCTGCGCATCGATGCGATGGTGAACGAGACGGGCTCTGAGTGAAAAAAGTAGCCCGCAACGCTGCACATCTCGGTGTTGACGCTCTCGAAATGACCGCTGCTGATGGTCCCGCCGCCAGCGTAGACGCAAGCCCCGATCCGTCCCTGGGGAAACGCCTTTTCGTTCAGCTTCTCCGTGTTCGTGGCGACCGGACGGATCTGCTGCAGCGCAATCGCGCGGAAGGTGTTGCCGTTGGGAGTCCCCAACAGCCTCAGGCCGAAGTTGCAATTGCGGATCTCCCCGTGGCTGATCTCCGAATGATACCCGTTCTGGAAGTCGATCCCGATGTAGAACCCCGTCACCTGGAAGTTCTGCAGCAGATGGCCGGTCCAGCCGTTGACGATCCGAATCCCGGCCCCGCGATAGTCCGCCGCGTCGTGCCAACTTCGCGAGCGCGGCTGGGACGCGTTGACCAGCCGCAGGTTGCGGAACTCGATGCCCCGCGGATTGTCGGTCAGCGTCCCTTTGTCGATGCGGATCACTTCCAGCGTGCGGGGGGCGTTCTCGGGGAAGTCGATCGTCAAAGTCACGCTTCGCGTCGCTCCCTCCAGCATCGGCTGCTTCTCCTTGGAGATGCCGCTGGCCGAAAAGTGAAGCGCCGGGCGGTAGCCCTTCTCCGCATCGCCCCGAAGGCTGATCCGGTATTCGCCGGGCGGCAGAAACACCCGGCCGCCGGTGCGCTTGGCCGCCTCCCAGGCCGCTTGGATCGCTTCGGTGTCATCGGTCACGCCGTCGCCGGCCGCGCCGAACGGCGGTTGCTTGACGTTAATGATTCCGTGGCTGGCTGCGAAGCCATCCAGGTCCGGGGCGTGGTGGTCAGGCGGCTCGCTGCGCGACGGAAGGGACGTTGCCGCCATTGCCGCTACGAGGGCCACAAGCACAATTCCAAGATGCCTTTGCATGGGGTGTTCTCCTTTTCGCATTGCGTTCTTCATTGTGGTACGACTCTCCGAGCCGTTCTTGCAGGACACGGAGTTCCTGAAACTCTCCCGAAGGCTCACATGGAATGTATTGCCATCCTTCCGTCAGTTCGACCCCTCGGCGATGTAATATCGCGCACTTGCCGGACTGGCTGCCCCCACGCGAACTGATCTTTGCCAGGTCCCACTCCCTGGGGGCCCTGGGGAGACCGCCCATAGGCGGGTTTCGTGGCAGCGCATAGACTGTCACACGGCGTTTGACGCACACAAAGGCGAGCGCCGCCGCGACACGCGACGAGCCGCGCCCACTCCACCTGCGGGAATTGCCTCTCGCGCCAGCCGAGCTGGCTGCTCAGCGGCGGTGCGGCCGGACTCAGGAAGACATGAGGCCGATTGATGAAGGCCCTCGCCGTGCATCCCGGTTCTTCGTCCTCCGCCGAGCTGCGGGACGTGCCAGAGCCGTCGCGGGAGTTGGGCGGTGTCCTTGTCGAGACCCTCTGCGTGGGCGTCTGCGGAACGGATCGCGAAATCCTGGCCGGAAAGTACGGTTCCGCACCCGCCGGGGAGGATTATCTCATCCTGGGTCACGAATCGCTCGGTCGCGTTGTGGAGGCGCCCGAGGAGAGTGGCTTGTCGAGGGGCGAACTCGTGGCCGGAATCGTGCGGGAGCCCGATCCAGATCCCTGCCCAAGCTGCGCTGTCGGGGAGTGGGACATGTGCCGGAACGGGCGCTACACCGAGCACGGGATCAAAGGCTTGCACGGCTTCTGCGCGGAGAGGTTCCGCGTGCCGGCGAGCCATGCTGTCCGGCTCGATCCGTCGCTGGCGGACGTGGGCGTGCTGGTCGAGCCGGCCAGCATCGTCGCCAAGGCCTGGGACCACGTCGAGCGGATCGGCAGCCGAGCGGCGTGGAATCCCCGGCGCGTGGCGGTGACAGGGGCCGGGCCTATCGGGCTGCTCGCCGCCCTGCTGGGCGTTCAGCGGGGGCTGGACGTGCACGTGCTGGATCTGGTTTCCGAAGGGCTCAAGCCCCAGCTCGTACGGGATCTGGGCATTCTTCATCGCCCGCAAGACGATGTGAAGACCGTTATCACGTTCCGCGAAGAATGATTCCGGATCGGGGCGAGTCAGCCGGCAGAAGGCAGGCAGCCGGCGGTCGGCCTGCCCGCCGCCGGCCGCCTCGCCTGCCCTCAGTCAACCTCCTCGACCGAGTCCCATGGCGCTCTCGATCGAACAATACGCAATGATCGGCGACTGCCAGACGGCGGCGCTGATCGGCGACGACGGGTCGATCGACTGGCTCTGTCTGCCGCGGTTCGACTCCCCCGCCTGTTTTGCGGCGCTGCTGGGCACGCCTGAGAACGGCCGCTGGCAACTCGCGCCGGCTGAGGAGGTCCGCACGGTGCGCCGCCGGTATCGCGAGGGAACGCTGGTCCTGGAGACGGACTTTATCACCGACGGCGGCGCGGTGCGCGTCATCGACTGCATGCCGCCCCGGACAGCCGCGCCCGATCTCGTCCGCATCGTCGAGGGGCTGCGCGGGACCGTTTCCATGCGGCTGGAGTTGATCATCCGCTTCGATTACGGCTCCATCGTGCCCTGGGTCCGCACCACGTCGCGCGGGATCAGGGCCGTCGCCGGGCCGGACACGATCTACTGCCGAAGCGAGGTCGAACTGCGAGGCGAAGACCTGCACACCGTCGCCGACTTCACCGTCTCCGAGGGCCAGCAGGTGCCTTTTGAGCTGACGTGGTGCCGCACTCACGAGGGCGAACCCGCGGACCAGGATCCGGTCGATACGCTGCGCGACACCGAGCGCTGGTGGCGGGAATGGTCCGGCCGGTGCGGTTACCGGGGGTCATGGTACGACCCGGTCCTGCGCTCGCTGATCACGCTCAAGGCGCTGACGTACGCGCCCACCGGAGGGCTCGTTGCGGCGGCGACGACTTCGCTGCCGGAACACATCGGCGGCGTGCGGAACTGGGACTACCGCTACTGCTGGCTCCGGGATGCGACCTTTGCACTGTATGCATTGATGGTCGGCGGCTACCTCGACGAAGCCCGCGCCTGGCGAGAGTGGCTGGTCAACGCCGTGGCAGGAACTCCGGAAAGCACGCAGATCATGTACGGGGTGGCCGGTGAACGCCGGCTGACCGAATTGGAACTGGGCTGGCTGACCGGTTACGAGGGTTCGGCGCCGGTGCGGATCGGCAACGCCGCGCACAATCAGCATCAACTGGACGTCTATGGCGAGGTGATGGACGCCCTGCACCTGGCCCGCCGGTCGGGTCTGCATCCGGACGAAAACGCTTGGCGCGTTCAACGGGCGATGATGCGCTTTCTGGAGACCGACTGGAGAAAGCCGGACGAAGGCATCTGGGAAGTCCGCGGTCCGCAGCGGCACTTCACCCATTCCAAGGTCATGGCCTGGGTGGCCGCGGACCGCGCCGTCAAAGCGGTCGAACAGTTCGGCTTGCCGGGCGAGGTCGAGAAGTGGCGCAAGCTCCGCGACGACATCCACACCGAAGTCTGCGCAAAGGGTTTTCACCAGTCAGTTGGCTCGTTCGTGCAGCACTACGATTCCGACGATCCGGATGCCAGCCTGCTGATGCTGCCGCTCGTGGGATTTCTGCCGGCCACGGATCCACGAATGGTCGGCACGGTGCAGTACATTCAAAAGACGCTGGTGCGGGAGGGCTTCGTCGACCGCTATCCCACGCGGCCCGAGGTGGACGGGCTTCCCGCAGGGGAGGGGGCATTTTTGCTATGCACGTTCTGGCTCGCCGACAACCTCGCCATGCAGGGTCGCGACGGCGAGGCCCACGAGGTTTTTGAGCGACTCCTGGACCTGCGCAACGACGTCGGCCTGCTGTCAGAAGAGTACGATCCTCACGCGGGGCGATTGGTCGGCAACTTCCCGCAGGCCTTCAGCCACATCGGACTGATCAACACCGCCCGCAATCTGGCTCGAGCGGGCGGTCCCGCCGAAGACCGCCCGAAGCAGTCCTCGCGCCCCACCTAAGGTGCCGCGATCAGCTTCCGACGTCCTCAGCGGTGGTTGACATTCCGAGGCGACCGCGGTGAAGTCCAGGGAGTGAGTAGAGTGGCGGCGGACCTCCGCGAGCTGCCATCCGCGGCGCACTTCGCGGCGTCCCCAGCGTGGCCTCGCTTTGCTCGGCCGCAATCGCTCCAAGCCGCGCCCCAGACGTAGAGCACATGCCAATGAACTTCAAACTCCTGTTCAGCGTGATGGCCGTCGTCGCCGGCGTGTGGTCGAGCGAATCGGTTGCGGTCGACCGGCCGGCGGCGAATGACGCGGCCGGTGCTGCGGCAGACGGGCTCTGGAAACGGCACCGCATTCACGAAGCCTTCCAGACCGTCACGGCCGTCGCCGCCGACTTCACTGGGGACGGCCGGGCCGATGTGATCAGCAACAGCGACGGCAAAACGCGGCTGTTCGTCTCGCCCGACTGGCGCGAGGTCGTCCTCGACGAGAACCCGCAGCACAACTTCATCCACAGCGAGTGCTTCGACGTCGATGCCGACGGCGATGTGGATTACATCGGCGCCCGCTATGACCCCGGGCTGATTGTGTGGCTCGAATGTCCTCAAAAGCCGCTCGAACAGCCGTGGAAACTGCGGCTCGTCGACGACCAGGTGCACGGCATTCATGGCGTGATTGCCGGCGACGTGGACCGCGACGGTCTGCCGGACCTGCTGGCGACCAGCGCGCAGCCGCAACAGCCGTTTCCGGAATCTTTGGCGTGGTATCGCGTGCCGGCCTCGCCACGAACGGCCCAGCGCTGGGAACGGTTCATCTTTGCGAAAGAGGATGCGCCGGGACTGACGCACTACCTGGGCTTCGGCGACATCAACGGCGACGGGCGTCCGGATGCGGCCACCGGGGCCAAGGGCGGCCCGCAGGCCAGGCCGGGCACGGGCGACTGGTTCGCCTGGTGGGAAGCGCCCCGCGATCCAAGGCAGCCGTGGACCAAGCACATGATTGCCGACGATCAGCCGGGGGCGACGAACATCCATCCCGCCGATGTCAACGGCGACGGCCGCGTCGACTTCGTCGCCTCGCGCGGTCACGGCCGCGGCGTGATCTGGTTCGAGGCTCCCGACTGGAAAACCCACGAGATTCACCCCACGCTCAAGGAACCGCATTGCCTGGCAGTGGCCGACATGGATGGCGACGGCGACGTGGACGCCGCCACCTGCGCCTATGGCGACCGCATCGCCGCCTGGTTCGAGAACGACGGACGCGGCAACTTTACAACGCACGTCGTCGGCCGCGATCAGGAGGCGTACGACATCCGGACTGTGGATCTCGACGGCGATGAGGACCTCGACCTGTTGATCGCCGGCCGCGGCAGCCGCAATGTCGTGTGGTACGAGAATCCCCTCACCGCCGCGAAACCGGCCGACGACGCCATGGGAGTCATCATCGAGCGGAACGTCCCCGTTCCCATGCGGGACGGTGTCGTGCTGCGGGCCGACGTGCACCGGCCCGATCGCGGCGGCCCGCATCCGGTGCTGGTGATGCGCACGCCCTACAGTAAGCAGGGGCGACGGTTCGACCGGTACGTGCAGGCCGGCTACTTCGTCGTCTGCCAGGACGCCCGCGGGAGATTCCAATCTGACGGCGAGTGGGAATCGTTCGTCCGCTTCGAGACCAACGACGCCCGCGACGGCTACGACACCGTCGAATGGGCCGCGCGTCTGCCGGGTTCGACCGGCAGGGTCGGCACCTTCGGCGCCTCGTACAACGCGTTCCTGCAGTGGCGGCTGGCACCTTTGCGGCCGCCGTCGCTGGTGGCCATGTCGGCCCAGTCGATTCCCGCCCGCTACACCGATCTG
>JAHWKJ010000318.1 GCA_019347905.1 Planctomycetota bacterium | reverse complement strand
CTCATCGCGGTTGTGGTAGTTCCGCTCGTCGTCTTGAACATGCCGGTGAAAGTGGTCCACGAGATTCGGCCAATAGGGCTGCTGAAGTCCAAGCGCCGAAGCGAAGCCACGAGGATAACCGAATGCGAAGTCGAATCCGAGCAGGATACGTCTATCATTCGCCGTCAATCGCGCCAGTAGCGACTTCACTTCATCCAGTGCACGTGCGCGAGTACCGAGATTGACCGCGTCTTCCGAGAACTGAGCCCCCTGCCAGTCGCCCCAAGCCACCCAGATGGAATCACGTCCCATGGTCGGCTGCCGTCTGGATGACCAATCTATCATCACGTAGCCGTCAAAGACGCGCTCAGTGGGTCTGCCGTCCGCAACGCGCTCCATCGGAGCTGCTGCGAGGGAGGGGAAGGTAGGACCATCTTCAAGGGGAGTAGCGTCAGTATCTCCCGCGACGTCCGGTGCCGGGCCACCTTCCTCTTCCTCCAGCAGTGCACACGACGGGCAGTACTGCTGGAAATGCGCATCAGCCGGATCCAGTTTACGGATTGCGTTTCGGCCGTCGTAACGACCCTGGAGGACGAATTGACAAGGGTGAACGTCTGCAAGATGAAGCACTTCTCCAATTCCGGGGGCAACTGGCGTGTATCCCGCACGAAATAACTCATTTGACAACGGGTGGTGGACTCGCTCGACCGCCTGTGTGCCGCTCACCGGTGCCTGGGGTGCCGCAATCCGGGCGCAGATTTCTACGATGGGCGAGCTTCCCCGCTGCCGGTAAGCAAGCAGAATGCGATCACCCGGCCGGAGGTCACGAATACGGGGGCGCCGCGCACCGCGACTGTTGTGGGCCGGACAGTAGATGACGTGATTCACTGAGGCGAAATCGACAGTTTGTTGTTGTGCAGCTTTCGCGCCAGTTGCCAAGTAGACCCATGTACTCATTGCAGCTGAGCTCCCTGAGATCAGAATGTGCGCACGTTGCCGCGCCGCAGACGGCCAACTCTTCGTTCACCGACGACACGTCCATTCAATCCCGCAGCATTCGCTGCAGTTCACGCCACATCCGCCGCCGCATTCCCGGCGACAGGCCCGCCCAAATCAGGAACAGGCCCATTGCGACGTTCATCGGCAGGGCGACCGCCAGGTAGAACGTGCGCAGATCGATGTCGGTGCCGGCAGGCGCGGGGATCGGGTTCTCCGCGAGCAGCATGTAGAGGGCCATGCCGATGCCCGTGAGCAGGATCGTTGTGCCGTAAAACAGACTCAGGCCTTTCAGGAGTTGTTTGAGGTCGATCATCGAGAAGTTCGCCTTTCTAACGCGCGGGGGAGCTGAGTTCAACAACTTTTTCGGCCACGCCCAGGCGGCGGGCGAGGTGGCGCATCACCAGCACCTTCTGCGCCAGCACGTCCAGGATGAGCGCCGGACCGAAGACCAGCCAGGGGCCGTGCATCTGGCGAAGACGCGAAAGCTTCGCCACATGCACGAAGTGGTTGTTCGCCAGGTGGCCCATCAGCACCACCAGGTTCAGCGAACAGATGCTCTTGTAAAAGTAGAGCGGCCAACAGCCTCGCTCGCTGTCGGTGTGAACCACGTCGAACACCGCCGCGGGGGCTTCCGGCCGGATCAGAAACAGCTCGACGCTCAGCGCCCAGAACGTCTCCAGGGGCATCCGGCGGAAGGCCTCGACCAGGGCGGAACCGCGGGCGGTGCGGATGGAGTGAGTGGGATCGGCGGTGCATGGATCGAGACCAAGCCAGCCGCACAACTCGCGGGCCGATTGTTCGACGTCGATCGGCCGACCGAGCGGCTCGCGGCACCAGAGCGGATACGCGGGGGTGCAGCTCCAGATCATCCGGTCGCCAGAGACGCGCACGCAGTCGCGGACGCGGATCGACTCCTCGTCTTCCAGCGTGATCAAGTTTCGGTGGAGCAGCCTGCACCGCACCGGCTCCAGCGCACCGGCGACGTCAAACGGTGGCATGCAGAGCGGGTCCGCTGTTCGAGGCAGCGCATTCCACAGAAGCGTGCACGTCGAGCGGAAAGCCTGGAGCGTCTCCGTCACCGGGGGGTCGTAGCCGGCGTCTAGCATCCAGTCGTGAGATTTGCGCCGGCGCAGCAGATCGACGAGGATGCGGGCGCGGAACATCACGAGTTGAGCCTTGACGCGGACGATCTCGAGGAAGAAAGCCTCTTGCCACTCCGCCCCCGATAAGCGCTCGGGCAGACAGGCCGCAGGGCCGCCAAACGCCGCCAGCGCAGCAGAGCCTGTGACGCCGAGAAACGACCGGCGCGAGAGCGTATGGAACCGCACATCGCCGCGACGGTGTGGCGGCGGCAGGATGGCGCGGGTAGGCTGGGACATCGACCGGTTCTCCTTCATCAAGGGCGAGCAGGCTTTCAACCAAAGTGAACAGAAGGTAACGGAGATAACGAAGGCTCGGCATCGAAGTATCCAAAGCCTTTCTGCTCCGTTTCCTTCGTTTGCTCCTGTTCAAATCCGACTTCGACGCGGCCTTCAAAATCTGCGCAAGCGACAGAACTTTTGAACGTTTGTGTACGGATTCAGGCTCCGTCATCCGTGCCATCAGTGGAATCCGTGGTTGCAAAGCTCGGCAGCGGCCGCCGGCCGCGATCTGTGGGGGGAGGTGTGCACGTGCCGCGCATTTTGGAGATCGAAACGCATCGTTTCCGGCTGATGCCGGATTTGCCGTACGCGGCCCGGCTGCTCAGCGTGCGGCCCAGGCCGGTGGAAAATCGCAATGCGCCGCCGCAACTTTTGCGGCTGGAGTTTGAGCTGTTCTCTCTGGACGAGGCTCGACGGGAGGTGCGGTCGCTGGGGAAGATCGCCAGTCGCGATGTCATCGTGGTCCGCGGCGTCGGCGACGACTTTGGCGTGGCGCCGTTCGTCCAGGCGCTTCGCATCCGGCCGCCGGATGATCCGGCAGCGTGGTTGCGATGTGCACAACGGCGGCCGTGGGTCAAATTGACCTTCGGAGAGGTGGATCCGGCGGATGATCGGAACCTCGTGAAAGAGATCTACGCCTTCGCCTGCTCCGGCTATAAGGCATTCGCATACGACTACAGTCTGGACGAGAAGTGGGTCGGCCCCCGGATTGCGGCTCAGGAGTTCGGGGTCAGCGAAGCGACCATCCGCCGCCGGATCGACGTGCTGGAGGCGGATTGGGGCCCGACGCTCGTGAGGCGCACGAGCGGCGGACAGCGTCGCGTGAATCTGCCGTTGATGAAGCATGTGTGGGACGAGTATGGGTGGAACGGGCGTTGATGAGTTTTACGCGCGGCGCGCGAGAGCCTCGCGCTCGAAGACGGCGACCTTCAGCCCGAGCGACGTCCGCAGCATGTCGGGCCATGAGTTCCTCCAACACTTGCTCGATCGCTCCGTCCCCGGCGGGATCGGCAATCTGAGCTGCTGGAGCGCCACGTCAATGTACTCCCCGATCCAATCCGGGCCGCCGCGGCGCGCCGGACGACGGCACTCGGGGAGCATATTGATCGCTTCCCAGTCGGCGAGCGTGCGGGCGACCGTGAGCGTGGCCGGAGTCTTGTCCCAGACCCAGAGCAGGCGCGCGCCGACGGTAATCGTGCGGCAGTGCCGGCCCCTGAGAAACTGGTAAATGTCCCGTCCCGATGGCACATCCGCCTGATCGCCAAAAGCGGTGGGATGTGTATGAAACGTGCACGTTTTCGAGGACGGCACATAGGCGATGCAAGGTTCGCAACGGGCGTAGCGGATCCGCGTGCGGGTCAGGTATCCGCCGTATTCGAAATCTGGAGCGGAAGGCAGACGGCGGTAGACCTCTTCGGCGGTGGCCTTGGGCGGGATGCGGATTTCCAGCCACGGCAGCTCCCAGTCGAAATCGGCGAACGGAAAGCACTCCTGGTAGAAGGCCTCGTACCGCCCGGCTTCAGGCCAGGGTGTGGGGAGATGTGCGAGGGCCGGCCGGCCGAGGGGGTTCCGTGGGTGGGAGTGCTGCATCAGGTTCCTGAGAGAACGGGAAGCGGGTACGGAATTCAGGCGAGGAATCGAGGGGTCGCGAAAGGGCCGCCGCAGGTTCGTTAATAGAATACAGATGAAGCGCGTGTGAGGGCCGATTCTGACAGGTTTCTGAGAGGTTTGGTTCGCAGCCGGGCGGATCGCGCGCTGGAGCGCTCCAGCAGCCAGCGGCGGCGCGGCTTCCGCGGCTAAGCCTGCAGTGCCTGTCATCCGGCGGGCCGCGGCGTCGCGTCGAGCAGCGCCTGCACTCGGGATTCCAAGAGCGCCGTCAACTCTTCGACGGCGCCGCGGCGGCCGCGTTCGGCTGTGACGGGGATCGGTTCTCCGAAGCTGATCGCCGCGCGGCGTGTGCCGTGGATCGTCGCCGTCCGCATGCCGAGCACGTCTTCTTCGAACTTGTCGAGCGTCTCGGCCATGCGTTCGATCGTCGGCTGCTCGGCGACGTAGTCGCCCGGATAACTGAAAAGCTGCACGACGAGGTACAGGTCGTCGAGGTGCTCGCGCGGATTGCCAAGGGGGTCAGACCCCTTTGCGGACGCGCGGTCGTGAAGTTGGGAAGCGGGTGAGCCGCAAAGGGGTCTGACCCCGTCAGCGGCTGCGGCCGCGACCCCCCCTTGCCCCCCCTTTGAAAGGGGGGGAACCAGAGGCGTCTCCGCCGACTGGTCGGCCGCGGTGCCGCCGAGGCGCTCGATCGCGAGGTGCCGTAGCCGCTTCACGCGCTCGGGCACCGTGCCGTCCTCGCGCTCGACGCGATAGCAATCTTCGAGCCGGCCGAGGATGGCGTGCGACAAGTCTGCGACACGTTCGGGAATGGGGCCGCTGCTGGTGCGGCCGAGGTACTCCAGTTCCTTGAGAGCCAGCATGCCTTCTGCGAACCGATAGATTCGCCGCTCCAGAGGCAACGTGGTTTGAGGTCGCCAGAAGATCGCTCGCTCCAGCCGGTCCATCAGGTCCAGCAGCTCCGGCGTGGGATCGTCCATGTAGAAGTAGCGAATGCCGGCCGGTACGCAGATGATCGGCCGCTGCGCCCGCCGGGCCGCGGTCAGCGCGATTGAAGCCGGCCCCTCGCGGAACGGCGTCACCCGCTCGTTCAAATGGTAGACCTCGCCTTCGGGGAAGATCACCAGCGGATTCGGGCGGGTCTGCAGAATCTCGACGGCCTGCTTGAAGGCCTGCATATCGGTGCCTTCGCGATCGACGCTGAAGCACCCGTGCCGCCGGAGCAGCCACCGCCGCAGCGGATGCACCAGCCCCAAAACCTGCCAGGCGACCATGAAGTAAAACGGCACGCCCAGCCGGTCGGCCGCCTCATAGGCGATGTAGGCGTCCGCGTGGCCGGAATGATTGGGCGTGATGAGCGCGCCCGCGCCGTCCGCGATGGCCTGCTTCAGCGGGTCCAGTCCGCGGACGTCGATCTGGAGCAAGCGCTGCTGCCGCCGCCGCATGCGGTTCCGCAAGGGCCGCAGCAGACGCACCCACCGCGGTCCCAGCCGCGGGCCCCACCAGCGTGGCGGACTTTCAAAGCGAACGCGGTCCAATCGTCAGTCCCTCAACCCTCAACCCTCAACCCGTCTCACACACGCGTCTGCACCCAGCGGCCGCGGGCGTAGCGGATGAGCGCCAGTACTCCGCGAACCGTAACATCCAGGCACATGCCGAGCCACGCGCCCAGCAAGCCGCCTTCCCACACGATGCCGCACAGCCACGCCACGGGCAGCCGCACGGCGAACACGCCGATCACCGTGAACAACAGCGGCCAGCGCGTGTCGCCGGCACCGTGCAGAGCGCTGACGTAAACGATGGACCACACCAGCGGCACCTGGAAGAACGCCAGCAGGCGAAACGGCCCCACGCCCGCGTCGACGACGTCGGCTTCGCTGTGCATCACGCTGTAGATCGCTCGCGCGCCGAAGAAGAATCCCACGGCAATCGCCGCTGCGAGGAGGCTGCACTGCAGCGCCGCCACGTGGCCGATGCGCCGCGCCCGCGGCTCGTTGCCGGCGCCGAGCGACTGGCCGATCAGCGTCGCCGCCGCGGCGCCCCACGCCACCGCCGGCAGATACGTGACCGCCTCGACGCGGATGCCGATCATATGTGCGGCGAAGAGGGCACTGGAGCGCCCACCGGTTTCCAGCCGAGCAATGATCATCAGAAACACGAAGTGGCCGAACCACATCATGGCACCCTCAAGACCGGCCGGTCCGCCGATGTTGAGAATTCGCCGGACCGTGCGTCCGCGGATGCGCATCTGCCGGCGGTCGAGCACGAGGCCGCTTCCTCCGCGGGCGAGGGCCGCGACGATCAACACGCCGCCGGCGCAGCGGGCGACGACCGTGCCGGCCACGATGCCGTCGATCCCCAGCGAGGGAACCAGCGTGCCGCTCAGCCCGATTGCCGGCCACGGTCCGACGCCGAACACCAGCGCGGCGGAGACGGCGGCATTCAGCACGTTCACCAGTCCGAGGACGAACATCGGCGTGCGCATGTCGCCCACGCCGCGCAGCGCCGCCGCCCCGACCAGCGTGACGCTCGTGAACAGGTGCCCCAGCCCGTCGAGGCGCAGATAGCGCACGACGATGCGGCCGGTTTCGCCGTGCATTTCGAGCAGCCGCGCCAACAGCGGCGCCAAGGGGTACAGCAGCGCATAGAAGACGACGCCGATGACGGCCGCCAGCGCCAGCGAGCGGTTGGTGATGCGGCTGGCGTCTTCGAACTCGCCGGCCCCCCAGTGGCGGGCGACGAGGGCGGTCGTGCCGATGCCGACGAAGCTGAACATCAGCGACGCCAGCCAGCCCACGTAGGCGCCCAGGCCGATGGCGCTGGTGGCTTCGCTGCTGATGCGGCCCGAGAGCCACGTATCCGTCAGCCCCACGAGGTACGACAGCAGTTGCTCGCACAAAACGGGCAGCGCGAGGACGAACACCGTGCGGCGCAGGTCGCCGGAGAGCAGCACGTTCCGCGGCGGCCCGGCCGCGGCCGGATGCGGAATCGCGACCGGCTCCGAGCCACCTCCGTCAGCTCGCGGCTTCATAGGGATGCCATTGGTGCATGACGGGGTCAGACCGCTTTGCGGATGTGTGTCCAGACGGAACTCGCCAGATCGTTTAGCCGCGACTCGCCAGAGGAGCGCGGGCGCGGAACGTGCTCGCCGGCAGAGCGCTCCTCTGGCGAGTCGCGGCTAAACAATGCCACGGAGATCAGCGAATGAACCGGCGAAGTTCGTCCTCGCCGAGGCCGACTTCGCGAAAATGCCGGCGGCACATGTCGATCTTCACATGCACGTCGTCCCAGCCGCACGTCCGGCCGTCGTCGTCGATATAGATCAATGCCCCACAGACGTGGAATAGCGTGATCATTTCCGGCACGTCCTCGTCGACGACGAGCGTGTGGATCTCGCCCGGCGGCTCGAAGACATACATGCCTTCGCGGGCGATCCAGTCGTGCTCCAGATACCGCCACGAGCCTTTGAGGACATAGCCGTGAACCGGGGCGGGGTGCCGGTGGCGGCTCAGCACGCCCGAGCGGCGAACCCGCAGCAGGTTGACCCACTCGCCGTTGACGGTGTTCAACAGCAGCGGCCG
>JAHWKJ010000317.1 GCA_019347905.1 Planctomycetota bacterium | reverse complement strand
TCGCCGGCGGCGACGGCACAGCGCTCTCCGTGACCGGCGCCGGCATCGTCCTCAACGCCGGCGCGTCCGCCGGCGCCGCCACACTCACGAATACGGGCACCGGAACCATCGATGTGACGGCGACCGGCACGGGCGACATCACGCTGGCCAACAATGCCATCAGCATCGGCGACGGCCTGCTGGAGTTGTTCGCCGACGGCGATGCGATCCTCGTCACCACCGACGCCGGCGGCGAGATCGACGCCGACGGCGACATCGAGCTGGTCGCATCCGAGATCGGCGCCACCAATGGCGGCCTCGATATCGCGGGCGACGGCGGCGGCGACCGCGCGCTGTTCCTCACGGTGACGGCGGTGGCCGGCGATGTCGTCATCGATCTGGCGACCGACCAGTTCAGCGAGCTGTTTATCACGGTCGACGACGCGGACGCCGATGTCGACATCGATCTTTCCGGCGGCGACGCGGTCGAGGTCCGAGGTGAAACGACCACGGGCAACGCGGCCACCAGCACCGTCTGGTCGGTCACGACGACCGCGCTGGCCCCGACGCTGGTTTACGAACTCACTGAAGACGGTGCCGACCTGCTCCTCCACACCGGCACCGTCACCGCGGGCGGCGACGTGGTGTTCATTTCGGAAGACGACATCGTGGTGGGCGATGCCGCCGGCACGGCGGTCGTCGCCGGTCCGGGCGTCAATGTCACACTCATCGCCGACAGCGACGGCGACGGCAGCGGGGCGATCCTCGACGGCGGCGGCACGATCACCATGAACGGCGGCGACTTGCAGCTCGTCGCCGGCAGCGGCATCGGGACTGTGGGCGTCGGCAATGCCATCGAAATTGCAGGACTGACCGATCTCGCCGCGGAAACCGCGACGGGCGGAATCTTTATCCACAACTCGACGTCGGGCGATGTGAACGTCACCTCCGTGACCACCGACGGCCAGACGACGACCGGTCTCTCATCGGGAGCGGGCAGCATCGAGCTCACCAACGTCGCCGGTGCGATCACGCTCAGCCAGGCCGTCGTTGCCGCCGGCCAGACCGTCACGCTGAGTGCCAGCGGCGGAATCTTCGATAACCACGTCGCGGCCGCCGACGTCTCCGCGACGGCGCTCGAGTTGGTCTCAGACAACGGCGTCGCGACCGCTCTCGACCCGCTCGACACCGCCGTCTCCCTACTTGCGGTTTCGCTTTCTGCCGGCGATGCGTTCGTCAGCAACACGAACGCGGCGAGCGTCACGGTCACCGGCACAAACACCGGCGCCGGGATCCTGAATATCGGCGAGACGGCCGGCGATCTCGCGGTCGGCACGGGCGATATCGTGACGTCCGGCGGCCCCGTTCTCTTATCGGCGACTGCGGCGGATCGGGCGATTCTCCTGCCGGTGGGTGCAGAAATCATCACGACCGGCGGTGGAGCGAGCGGTGCAGACATCACGCTCACTGCCGACACCATGACCCTCGCCGGCGCGATTCGCTCGGGCACAGGACTCGTCACGCTGCAGACGGCTGATGCCGGCCAGGCGATCCGCGTCGGCAACGGCGCGGCCGACGATGCCACCGGTCTCGGCCTCACCACGGCCGAACTCGACACAGTCTTCAGCGCCGGCGGACTCACGGTCGGTTCCAGTACAAACAGCGCGGGACTGACGGTGGTGGGGCCGCTCGATTTGACCCTCGCCGGCAATCTGACGGGCGGCACGTTCACGCTCGCCTCCGGCACGGGCGACATCGTGATTCAGGACGACGTGATCTCGCCCATCGATCTGGCCATCACCACGGCCGGTGGCAACATCATCTTCGCCGGCGGTTCGCTGACGGCGACCGGAAACACCATCACGCTGAGCGCGGGTGGGGGCGGGGCAATACTCGGCGCGAGCGCCGCCGGGACCGACGTCACGGCGGCGGCGCTGGCGGCCACCAGCACGGGCGGCATCGGCTCCGCCGACGCGCTGGAGACGAGCGTTCTCGCCCTTGCGGCGGCGAATTCCGGCTCCGGCGACATTCGCATTCTCAACGATCGCGGCGGGCTGCCGCTCCGAATCGACTCC
Organism: Planctomycetota bacterium; assembly: GCA_019347905.1. GTDB lineage: Bacteria > Planctomycetota > Planctomycetia > Planctomycetales > Planctomycetaceae > JAHWKJ01. Next base: position 5,546 of record JAHWKJ010000317.1, on the reverse strand, counting down.
GCCGCGGCGCTCTCCGGCGTGACGAACAGCGCGCCGGCGTCACTCGGCGGCGACATCGAGATCACCAACGTCGGACGCCTGCGTGTCGAGGCCGACGTGCTCAGCACAGCCGGCGGCGACATCGTGCTGACCGCCGCCACGGGCGGCGTGCCGCTGTTGCCGATCAACGTCGTCATCGACGCCCGCGTGCACGCCACCGGCGGCAGCGGCGACGTGGTGCTCAATTCCGCGTTGGGACGCACGACGATCAACGAGGCCGTCGCCGGTCCCGAAGTGCTGGTGACTGGCGCCGGCGTCGTCGATGGCACATTCGGCGTGAACTTCAGCGGCGGGGCGACAATCGGGACGGCCACCGGCAACGTGGGCGGCCCCTTCGCCATCCTGAGCAATGTCGCCGCGACGCCCGTCACGATCACCGGCTTCACCAGCGTCTCGGGCGGCTTCGGGACTGCGGGGGACACCAGCCTCGTCGTGTCGGCCGACTTCAACGGCGTCTTCCTGCAAAGCGACTCCTTCGGATCGGCGCCGGGAACGTTTCTGTTCGAGCAGTTGTTCGTCACCAGTCCCAATCCCAACCCGGCCGATCCGATCACGATTACGGTCGTGCTGGTGCGCAATGCCCGCGTCCTGATTGTCGAGAACACCGTCACCGTCGTCGTCGAGGCGCCTGTGCCCGGCGAAGGCTTCGGCGCGGCGTTCTTCGCCATCGAGACCGGCGCAGTGCCGCTGTTTGTTGAACAAGCCGAATCCGCCGATGCGCTGCCCGAGGCCAGCGTAGCCGCTCCCACGGCCCAACAATCGGCGGGGTTTGAAGCCACGGCCGCCGAACAGGAAACGACTGGCGAAGAGCTGGAATTGGTGCTCCGCGTTCTGCGCCGCGACGGCAGCCGCAAGGAAGACATCCTGTTCCGCGGCGACGAGGCCGAGTCGCTGCTGGCGAACCTGCAGCAGTTCCTGGCCGGCCTGCCCGACGGGCGCTACCGCATTCTGCTGAAGGAACCGGGCCGCAATCGCCTGCGGCTCATCCGCGATGTCACGCTCGAATCCGGCGTTCCGAAAAGCGACTACGGCAACATCGCCGAAACTCCGCCCACCACATCTCTCCCCCCCCTTACTAAGGGGGGGGCCAGGGGGGGGGCGGAACCAGTCGCCACAGAAGTGGAATCCAGCGACCCACGAGCAACGGAACCGATCTCCGCTCCCATACCGACGGACACGGCGGAGCCGGAACCGATCTCCCCGGACGATGGAGCGGCGTCGCTGTGGGGGCCAGGTGGTCCGCGCATTGGAAACGGCAGCGCGATCGCGACGGCCGGCGCACTCGCCGGACTGCTGCCGTTCATCGGTCGCAGCCCGCTCGACCGTGGTTCGGCCGTCGATGCCGCCATGGCTTCGTGCGGCGCGCATCACCTGACCCGAGGGCGTCGTCTTCTGCGACGCGTGGCGAAGCATCAAATCTGATATCTGACCAGACGCAGACACAGCCGGGCGAAAGCCTGACGCAAATCATCGACCGCGAGTTCAGCCATGCCTCGATGCGAATTCTGCAAAACCGTTCTCGGCCCCGCCAGCAGCTATGGAAGCTGCCCGGGCTGCGGCCGCTTTATCAGCCGCGGCGGCGCCGCCTCCGCGGATCCACGGGGTCAGACCCCTTTGCGGACGAGCGATGATCGAGCGCCGAACACCGACCCCCCGCAAAGGGGTCTGACCCCCTCGCAGGTCCCTCCGGCCCAAGCGTCGGAGCAGCGACCCGACCGCACGCTCGCCATCGACGAGCGGTCCGCGGCGGACTGGAACGCCGCCAGTTGCGATCGGACGTTCGCCTGCGATGGGCTTCCCCAGGAAATCGCCCGGACAATGGACGCCCTGTGGCAGGGTTCGGTCGACCGCTCGATGCCGTCCGGAATGACGATCAAAGCCCTGGAAGCGGACGATGTCCGGCCGCCGCTGGAATTGCTGCAAACGCCATCGTCGCGTCAAACATCGACGCCGACGGAGCCGCCTGTCGAGCGGAAGCCAATCCCGATCGAGCCACCGTCGACCGGCAGCCAGCGCGATCCGCAGGCCACGCTGAGCGAAGACAACCTGTCCCCGGTGTCTCCCGCGCTCATCGCCTCCAGCGGGGCCGAGGCCACGCCGCCGGATCGAACGCTCGCCGACATGGTTCCGCCCGCAACAGCCGCGACGGAACCATTGGCCGGATCACCGCCGCGCCCGGCCGGCTCGTCCGGCGATCGAACCATCGAGGGGCTGCTCGACTCGCCGCCCGGCGCGAGCGGCCCGCAGGTCACCCGCAGCGAGAGCGTCCCCTGGAGCTCCGCCACACGGCCTGAATCCTCCACAGGCGCAACCTCCAGCGAAGCCGGCGAGCGGAAACCGTCGCCCGGCGCCAAGACCACACCGCCCGCGGGAGCGACCATCGGCGACCTGGTCATCAAGCAGCGCGTGTTTCGCTCGGCCGCCGACGGCGGCGCCCTCCTCGACGCCGAGTACGAGCTGATCGAGGTGCTCGGCGAAGGCGGCATGGGCATCGTCTATGCCGCGCGGCAGCGCTCGATCAATCGCCACGTCGCCGTCAAGATGCTCAAGCGCTCGCGCAGCGGGCCGGACGAAATGCAGGCGGCCCGGCAAAAGTTCCTCGCCGAGGCGGTCGTCACCGGCGACCTCGACCATCCCAACATCGTCCCCATCTACGACGTGGGACGGAACGAGAACGACGCGCTGTTCTATTCGATGAAGCAGGTGCAAGGCACGCCGTGGCTCGATGTCATCGGATCGAAGCCGTTGTTCGAGAACCTCGACATCCTGATGAAGGTCTGCGACGCGGTGGCGTTCGCGCACGCCCGCGGCATCGTGCACCGGGATCTCAAGCCCGAAAACGTGATGCTGGGCGAGTTCGGCGAAGTGCAGGTGATGGACTGGGGCCTGGCCCTGCCCACCGAACGCTTCCGCAAGTCGGCCAACGTACCACGCAACCGCGGCATGGGCGGCACGCCCGCGTATATGGCACCCGAGATGGCCGTCGGGCCGATCGAGAAGATCGGCACGCACAGCGATATTTACCTGCTGGGGGCGATCCTGTTCGAGATCGTCGCCGGCGTCAGGCCGCACGAAGGCGCCAACGCCCGAGAGTGCCTGATCGCGGCCGCCCGCAACGAGATCGCCCACACCGACAAGGGTGGCGAGTTGCTCGATATCGCGCTCCGCGCCATGTCGACGCGGCCGGAAGACCGCCACCGCAGCGTCCAGGCGTTTCAGGCGGCAATCCGCGAGTACCTCTCGCACACCGAGAGCATCACGCTGGCGACGCATGCCGAGGCCGATCTCGCCAAGGCGGAGACGACGGACAATTACGACGATTTCCAGCAGGCGACGTTCGGGTTTCGCCAGGCGCTGGAACTGTGGGAAGGCAACAGCCGCGCCCGCACGGGCCTCACCACGGCGCAGCTTCTGTACGCCCGCAGCGCCTATCGCCGCGGCGACTTCGATCTGGCGGCGGGGCTGCTGGATCTCGATCACCCCGACCACGCCGAACTGCACGCAAACATCCAGCGGGCCATCCGCGATCGCGATTCGCGCCAGGAATGGCAGCGGCGGGCGAAGCGCGTCGGCGTGGGGCTGGTGGCGATGATCTTCGGCATCGTGGCGCTCGCGGCCGTCTGGATCAACAACGAACGCGCCGAGGCCGAACGGCAGCGCTCATTGGCCGTGGAAGCCTTGGACGAAGTGGAACGACAGCGGCTCGAAGCCGAACGGCAGCGCGAAGCCGCCGTGGCGGCGCGCGACGAAGCCGAACGGCAGAAGGTAGCTGCCCTCGCCGCGAAGGAAGAGGTCGAACGGCAGAAAGGCCTTGTCGAAGAACAACGCCAGGAAGCGGTCAAGCAGGCGGAGCGGGCTCGCGATCAGGCCAACCTGGCGGAGCAGCGGCGCGTCGACGCTGAAGCCGCCCGCAAGCAAGCGCAGGAACGCGAGGAGGAAGCCGTAGCCGCTCGTGAGAAAGAAGCCGACGCTCGCAGGCTGGCCGAAGAACGAAAGAGGCTTGCACAGGCGCGGCAAGAGGAGGCGGAACAGGCACGCGAGGATGAAAAAATCCAACGCCAGTTGGCTGTCGCGCAGAAGTCACGTGCCGAGGCCGCACTTGCACGCGAAGCTGAAGAACGCGCCCGCGCCGACGCCCAGCGCCTCAAGGCCGAACAGGCCCGTAAGGCCGCGGAAGCGGCTCGCGCCGCCGAAGCCTACGAAGCCTACATCGCCCGCATCGGACTGGCCGCGGCCAAGATCCGCGAGAATGCTTTCGGGACAGCGCTCGAATTGCTGGAGCAGTGCCGGCCCGCGTCGCCCTCCGATCCCGATCTGCGGAACTGGGAATGGGGCCGCCTCGCCCATCTGTGCAGCCAGGACCTGCGCAGCTTCGAAGCCGGCGGACCTCTGGAAGCCCTCGCCGTCGCGCCCGACGGCACGTGGTTCGTCACCGGCGGCCGCGGCGGACACGCCCAGGTTCGCGCGCTGCCCTCGGGCCAGATCCTCACCGAGCTGCCGCACAACGAGTACGACGTTCACGCGCTGGCCATTTCGCCGGACGGCCGCTACATCGCCAGCGGCAGCGCCGATCCCGCAGGCTACGTGCGGTTGTGGGATGCAACCACCGGCGCTCTTCTCCGCCGCGTTGGCGACGGCTCGAAGAGCTTCGAAACTGCACACACCGCCGCGGTCCTGTCGGTGGCATTCTCGCACGATGGCCGCCGCCTGCTCACCAGCTCGTATGACGAGACGGCCCGCCTGTGGAACGTGCCGACGGGCGCGCAGATTCAAAAGTTCTGGGGCCACACCGGCTGGGTCTGGCGGGCGGCGTTCTGCCCGAACGTCGACGCCGACGGCGCGACCCGCAACGAGGTCCGCATCGCCACCGCCAGCCAGGACGGCACCGTGCGCATCTGGAACGATGTGTCGAAGGTCGCCGAGCCTGCCTGGAGCCGCATCGAGGGCGACACCACCTTCCGCGAACACGATGGCCCCGTTTACACCGTCGCGTTCTCTCCCGACGGCGCGTTGGCCGCCAGCGGCGGCTACGACCGCCGCGTGCTCGTGTGGGATCCGCAAGCGGTCGCCCCGGACCAGATCCGCGAGCGGGCCGTCCGGCTGCCGGTTGAAGAAACGCCGCGGCGCGTGCTCGACGGCCACACCGGCCCCGTGTGGTCGCTGTCGTTCTTCGACGACGGCGGGTACCTGCTCTCCGGCAGCGGCGACAACACCGTCCGCGTCTGGAACGTCGCCCGTGGCGAAGCCTTCAAAACCTTCCGAGACGACACCGGTTCTTCTGCTCCCCCCCTTACCAAGGGGGGGCCGGGGGGGGGCGCCACGCACGAAGTGAACGTCTCCACCGCCGCGGGGGGGGGGGCGCCGCCCCCCCCGCCGGCGGGGCGCGGGGCGGGCGGGGCCGGCGGGGGCGCCGCGCGAGCCGCCCGCCCCCCCCGGCCGGCGCGGCGGGGGGGCCGGCCCCCCCCCACCGCCCCCCCCCCCCGCGCGGGCGCGCGCGCGCGCGCGGG
>JAHWKJ010000013.1 GCA_019347905.1 Planctomycetota bacterium | reverse complement strand
GAAAACCGGCCGCGATCTCACTTGGGAAGAGCGCTGGGTGCCGACGCTGGCCGAGAAGCTAACGCTCCTGTTCGACAGCGAGTTCCCCGGCGTGGGCCAGCTCCGCACGACGCCCGCGTGGTGTGCCGGCGACCTGCTGGAACTGGGAGGGGACTTCAACAAGTACGTCACGTCGCGTAATCTCACCAAGCAGGAGGGGATGGTCTTCCGGCACCTGTTGCGGCTGATTCTGTTGTGCGGCGAGTTCGCCCAAATCTCGCCGCCCGACCTGCCTGCGGACGAATGGCGGGCCGAGCTGGAGGAGATCGCCAGCCAGCTCACCGAAAGCTGCCGACAGATCGATTCCGAGAGCACCGACAAAATGATCGAATCGGCACGGGCGGCCGCCGACGTCGTCGTGGGAGAAGCCGCCGCCGCACCGGCCGCAGCCTCGGCTGTCACGGATGAAGCCGACGAGTTCGGCGCGGGTCTGGACACCGACGAGATGGACGTGGCGTGAGGCCCCGCGCAAATCAGCCGGCACGCGCTAGCGTCCGGTTTCGGTGTTTCTGGAACTTGGAACCGGGCTAGCGCCGCGCGGCTAATCGACCGAGTTTCTGGAACCGGGGCTAGCGCCGCGCGGCTAATCGGCCGAGATAATTCGTGCGCGGCAGCGCAAGCTAATTGCTGCCGATGCGCAGCAGCACCTTGCCGCCGCGCGCGGGCTCTTCGGCCTTGCGAACGGCCGTGGAGATTTCTTCGAGCGGATAGATCTCGCCGACCGGAGACACCAGCACGCCGGCTTTCATCAGCCGCGCAATCGTCCGCACGAGCCGCAGCCGTGCCATGACGCCGCGGCCGGCCATCCAGGGGGCGAGCCAGAACCCTTCGACGGATGCCCCGGCGGTCATGAGCGACCGCGGCGAACACACGAGCGGCTCGCCCGAGAGCGTGCCGTAAACGAGCATGCGGCCGCCGTCGGCCAGACACGTCAGCACCGCGGAGCCGGCGGCTCCGCCCACAGGGTCGATGGCGAACGGCACGCCGCGGCCGTCCGTCAACTCCAGCACGCGGCGGCGCAACTCGGCCGCGTCGTCGCGCGGCGGGTCGAACGCGAGGACGGCATCGCCGCCGAGCGCCGTCAGCTCGTCGACCTGCTCCGCGCGGCGGACGACCGAGAGCGTGCGAAAACCGTAATGCCGGCCGAGCGCGATCGCCATGCGTCCCACCGCGGAACCGGCCGCGGTCTGCAGGAGCCATGTCCCGCGCGGCACCGCGAGCACGCGGCGGGTCATCACGTAGGCCGTCATCGGATTGACGAAGAACATCGCCGACTGCTCCAGCGGCAGGTCGGACGGCAGCGGGATCGCCTGCCGCGCGGGAACGACGGTCCGCTCCTGCCAGTTGCCGGTGCCGCGATTGATGACCGCAACGCGGCGGCCCTTCAAGAGGCGTCCCAGCAGGCCGCCGCCGCTGGCTTCGACCACCCCGACGCCCTCGAAGCCGGGCGTGGCGGGCAAGGGGGGACGCCGGCCGTAGGTCCCGCGGACCGACATCAGGTCGGAAGGATTGATCGGGCTGGCGAGCATCCGCACCAGCACTTCGCCGGTTGCGGGAACAGGTTCTTCGACGTCCGCGACTCGCAGGACGTCGGCCGGTTCGCCGAACTGGTCGAACACGACGGCTCGCATAGATGTCCCGGGCCTACTCGAGGTGGAAGAGCCACTCGATCCATTGCAGAGCGCCCATCGGGTGCGGCAGCTCGGCGGGAATGCAGTCGGTGGGCATGTCGAGGTACAGTCCGCCGCCGTAGGTGTTCATCCGCTCGCTGTTGGAGAAGATGGCGTCGGTCTCACTGATGCCGGCCTGCACGAACCCGCCGACTTTCGTTCCCCCGGCGGATTCATACGCAGTCCACAGCCGCAGGTGTCCGCCGACGATTGTGCCGTTCTTCGACGGCGGTGAGAGCACGACGAGCTGCTTGTCGGTGGGGTCGAAGTCGTTCGGCCCCAGGTCGGCATTCATGCTGCCGACCGACAGAAACGGCGCCACCCCGGTTTCGATCGTGCCGCCGGCCGCCTCGCGGCGCGAGGCGAACGCAAGGCCGAGATTGCCTTCGTACAGCTCCGCCCGCTTCATCTTGGTATTCGGCGGGCCGAGGGGGTTGAGGTTCCGCAGGTTCACGTGGCTGCGGCCCTGGGTCGAGCCGAAGCGGAACTCCGCCAGCAGGCCGAAATGCACGGGGCGGCCGTTGCAACAGTGCGGCTCATGGTGCCAGAAGACGGTGCCCGCGTTGAAACCATAGACGGGATGGAACGCGTCCCGCCACAACTTGGAGTGGAAGCCGGTGACCGTTCCCAGCAGCACCAGCCTCCCCGGCTCCTCGTGCAGGCACTCGTGGCAGGTTTCGTGGTGCGCGTGGGCGTGATGTTCGTGGCCTTCGGCGGCGTGTGCGTGATGGGCGTCGGCATGGTGCAAGTCGCCGGCCGAAACCCAATGCCCATCCAGCAATTCCCCTTCGTGCCACAGCGGCCGCGCGAACATATCGCCGGAGAGCATCTCGCCGTTGCCGAAGCCATATGGTTCCACCGATCCCTCGAATGGCGGCGAAACCTCTTCACCGAGAGCGGTCGCGGCGAACAACAATGTCAGTAGAGTCAACGAACACAGCCAGCGAGACATCAATCGGCTCCTTCCGATAGACGAGCTTATCAGCAGTATCGGAAACTCCGCCGGTGCCGGTGGAATGTGTCGCGCGGGGCGGACCGGCTGGAGCAATCGGAATGCCCCGGCGGGCCGGTTGTGCGGGTTGTGCCGGATTCGCCGGCTCAAGGGTTGCTTGGCGCGCAAAGCTTGCGTCCATGTTTGCTGGCCGGCAAACTGGCAGTGATCGCGTGTGTGCGTGCCGAAAGTCGGTAGTGTGGATTTCAATCCACACGGCCGATGCACCTTGGCGTGTGCGCCGCTCAAGAAGTGGTCGTGTGGATTGAAATCCACACTACGAGGGCGTCCCCAGCCTTTCAAAGATTGCATCTGATGGCCGAGAACAATCGCTGGGTGCTCGAGACCACCGCCGAGCGGTTCGAGCAGGACGTGATCGAGCAGTCGCGCGAGCGGCTGGTGCTCGTCGACTGCTGGGCGCCCTGGTGCGAGCCCTGCCGGCAGTTGACGCCCATTCTCGAAAAGCTCGCGGCCGAGTTTGGCGGGCGGTTTGCGCTGGTGAAAGTCGACATCGACCGGCTGCCGCACGTTGCCCAGGCGCTGCGGGTGCAGTCGATCCCTTTTGTGGCCGCCGTGCGGGACGGGCAGTTCGCCGATCATTTCATGGGTCTGATGCCCGAGGCCGAACTGCGCCAGTGGCTGGCGCCGCTGTTGCCTTCGCCCGCGGATGAGGCTTTCGCGCGCGGGCAGGCCCTCGAAAATGACGACCCCGCCGCCGCCGAAGCCGAATACCGCCGCGCCGTGGAACTGGAGCCGGAGAAGGCCCCGGCGCAGATCGCCCTCGCCCGCGTGCTGCTGGCACAAGGCAAAGACGACGAAAGCCGCCACTGGATCGAGCGGCTCGAAGCGCGCGGCTGGCTCGAACCCGAAGCCGAACCGATAAAATCGCAACTGGAACTGCGCGCTGCGGCGGCCGAAGCCGGCGGCGTGCAGGAAGCCCGCCGCGCCGCCGAAGCCGACCCCGAAAACGCGGAATTGCAGGTTCGGCTGGCCGATGCGCTGGCGGTCGCCGGCAAGCACGTCGAGGCGATGGAGATTTGCCTGGCACTCATTCGCCGCGACCGGGCGCAGCATGGCGAGGCGGCCCGCGAGACGATGCTGAAGATCTTCGATGCGATCGGTCCGCAATCCCCGCTCGTCAGCGATTACCGCCGCCGGCTGGCCACGGCCCTGTATTGAAGGGGTCGAAAGTCGAAAGGGTCAAAGGTCGAAAGGGCCGGAAAATGCAACCCCCGCTGGCCGAGCGTGCGGATTGAAATCCGCACTACGGTGGCTGGGCGCGGGTGGTTGACGCTCTCCGCACGCCGTGCCACACTGGTTCCGACTGATCTCGCTCCATTCGTACCAAGGCCCTCGCACCGATGCGTGTCACCACCGCTGTCTTCCTCGGCACATTCGCTGCCGCGATGCTATTCGTCATTCTGGCCGCGCCGCTTGGAGCCGAGAACTGGCCGAGCTGGCGGGGACCGACGCAGAACGGCATTTCCATTGAGAAGAACCTGCCCGTCGAGTGGAGCCGTACAAAGAACGTGGCGTGGACCTTGCCGCTTCCCGGGCCGGCCGGGGCCAGTCCCGTCGTCTGGGATGACCTGATCTATCTCACGTCGCTGGGTGAAAATGGGGCCGACCTGCTGCTCCTCTGCGTGAGCACCGACGGCCGCGAGTTGTGGCGGCGGCAGCTTGGCAGCGGCAACGAAAACGCCCGCGGCGACGAAGGCAACTGGGCCTCGCCCTCACCCGTGACCGACGGCAGGCACGTGTGGTCGATGATGGGCAGCGGCGACGTCGCCTGCTTCACGCCCGCCGGCAAGCCCGTGTGGCACATCAACCTGCAGGAGCGCTACGGCCGCTTCCAGATCCAGTTCGGCATGTCGTCCACGCCGGTGCTGTACAACAACCGGCTGTACGTGCAGCTCATCCACGGCGACGGCCAGGCGACAACTCAGGAAGCGCTCGTGGCCTGTCTCGACGGACTCACGGGCGAAGAGATCTGGCGTGAGGATCGCGTCACCGGCGCGACCGCCGAGAATGAGCACTCCTACGCCTCGCCCATCCTGTACGATTTCGAGGGCCTGCGGTTCCTCATCTCGCACGGGGCGGATTACACCATCGCCCACGACCTGGACGACGGCAGCGAAATCTGGCGGATGGGCGGCCTCAATCCGCGGGACGACCCCGAAAAGGACTATCACCCCACGCTCCGGTTCGTCGCCTCGCCGGCCGCAGCGGCGGGTATCGTGGTGATTCCCACGGCCAAGCGCGAGCCGGTGTACGCCATCCGTCCCGACCTGAAGGGCGACCTCACCGGCAACAAACAGGCCCTGCTGTGGAAGTACCCCCGCAACACGCCCGACGTGCCTTCGCCGCTGATTCATGGCGGCCTCGTCTATCTCTGCCGCGAGGATGGCAACCTGCTGTGCCTGGACGCGAAAACGGGCGAGGAGCTGTACCACGAACGGACGCACGTGCTCCGTCACCGCGCCTCGCCGGTCTACGCCGACGGCCACATCTACACCACCGCCCGCGACGGTGTGATCACAGTGACAAAGGCCGGCCGCGACTTTGAAATCGTCGCCCAGAACGAGCTGGGTGAAGACATGGCGTCGTCGCCGGTGATCTCGAACGGCACGATCTACCTGCGGACGTTCGACGCGCTGTGGGCGATCCGCGAGGGGAAGTGAGCGACTCTCATCGCCGTTTCCGACGACTCGGCTTGCGACCGCTTCGAGCGGACTTCCCTGTCGTGCGACGCTGCCGAATCTGGGCAACCAACTCATCCACGGTGGATTCACCGAGAAGACGGTCGCGTTCTTGCGTGTAGTTTCCCGCACCGGTCGTGAACTGACTGAGAAAGCGGCCAGTATTCGCCGCGCCAATTTCACGGCACAGGATCCGAATGGCCGTCGACGTAAGCTCAGCGAGCGGTGGAGATGCAGTTGTCAGTTGCGACTTGTCGTCCATGGGACGGTTGAGACTGCACGTGTCGAAGTAAATCTTCACCGGCGCATCTTATCATCGACGATCACAGCCTCCAGCGCAGTGCCGATCTTGCTCGCCGGAACCACTTATCGCATAATCCGCCCCTGCTTTGAGCGGGAAAGGAATCCGGCGGCGGGATGGAACCTCCCTCGAAAGATCTTGAGCGGCGGCTGTTCGATGCGCGGCTGTGCACGCCGCGCGACCTGCGGCGCTGCCGGCGGATCGTGCGGCGGCTGGCCCGCGACGTGCCGGCGTTCGATTCGGTGTGGATCGATGCGCTCGTGCAGTCGCGGCGGCTGACGCTCTTCCAGGCGCGGGTGCTCGAGTCGTCCCGGCCGGAGAGCATTGTCGCCGGCCCCTGCGTGCTGGTGGAACGACTCGGCGGCGGACGCAGTTCCGAGACGTTTCTGGCCCGGCTGCGGCAGGGGACGGAGCGCTCGGTGCTCAAACTGCTCGATCTTCCGCCCGAACTGCACGAGAGCGTGCTGGAGCGACTGCACGAGCTGACGCGGCGGCTCGCCGGGAGCGAGAACGACGCGGCCGTCGGCCCGCACACGGCGCTCCTGCACGGCGGGAAGCTGGTCGTCGTCAGCCGCGAAATTTCGGGGCCGCATCTGGGAGAATTGCTGGTCCGGCGCGGCCGATTTCCTGCCGAGGTTGTGGCGGCACTTGCCCGGCAGCTTGCGTTCGCCCTCGCGGCACTCGAACGGCGCAGCGTCGTCCACGGCGACGTCGCGTTGCGGAACGTGCGTCTGGGGGCCGACGGGCGCGCGGTGCTGGTGGATGCCGGCGTGCACGCGGCCGTTTCGCCGCGGCTGACGATCCACGCCGGCCTGGCCCCCGATCGCTACGACGGCATTGCGCCGGAACTGATCGGCACAGGCCGTGAGCCGAGCGCCGCCAGCGATATGTACGCCCTGGGCTGCCTGTTGTGGCAGCTCTTGGCGGGACGGCCGCCGTTCCCCACCGGCGATCCGCTGGCCAAGCTGATGGCACACCAGACCCGCACGATCGAGAACGTCGCCGAATGGGCGCCCGAGACGCCGCCGGCCCTGGCGGAGCTCGTCGGGCGGCTGACGGCGGCCGACCCAACCCGGCGGCCCGAATCGTTCGCGGCGCTTACGGCAGATCGCTCTTTCAGCGGGAGCCGCGGGCGCGATCGCACGAGACTGCGGCGCTTCGGATCGAGCTTCCAGGCGGCCGTGCGACCCACGCCGCCGCGAAGCGCGTCAACGGCCGCGCGATGGGTGGCCATCACAGTGCTGCTCGTGTTCGTTTCGGGTGCGGTGTTCACGCTGGCCGACCAGGGCCTGCGTGCCCGCGTGCTGGCATCGCTGCCGGGGCCGCTGGAGCGAATGTTTCGCGACGATGCGGCGCACGACGCCGCTGGTGATGCCGCGCGCGAATCGCCGAAGACTTCGCCAACCCGCATCCGCGAGCTGCCTCCACCGGACGCCCACGGCGTGATCGAACTTGAGGACGCCGGCCCCTACACGTGGCAGCGGATCGATGCCGTGGGGCCGCTGGCGATTCGCGCTGCCGCCGGCGTGCGGCCTGTGCTTATCGTCGCTCCGGAGGGAAGCCGCATCGTGGCCGAGCGCGTGCTGCTGGAAGGCGTCAGCCTGCATGCCGCACAGCCTATCGGTGGTGACGGCAGTCGCACAGCGGCCGGCCCGTCGATGATCGTCGAAGCGCAGGAAATCGTGCTGCGTCGCTGCGTTCTGGGCGACGTTGCAGACGCACCAGTGGGCGACCACGCTGCGGCCATCATCTACAACCCGCTCGAAGCCGGCGACGGGGCGCGATTCGAGGCGCACGAGTGCGTGTTTGCGGCGCCGGGGCCGGCGGTACAGCTCGCGCAAGGTGGCGGCCAGATCGAGATGCACAACTGTTTGAAGCTCGGGCGCGGGACACTCGTGGCGACGTCGTTTCCCGCCGCCGGACGAACCCGGCGCATCGATCTCGATCGTGTGACACAACGCGGAGGCACGAGCCTTGTCAGTCTGACGACGACGGCAGCCGGAACGACGCCCGGCGAAGTCCGCGTCCGCGCCGTGGATTGCCTCCTCGACTTCGCGCAGCCCGAAGGCTCGCTCTTTGAGATTGTCGGGACTGCCGTCTCGCCTCAGGCCCTGGAGCGCACCTCTCTTCTCGGCGACGGCACGCTGGCGACGCCCGGCGTTCGCGAAGCCGTGTTGCGGGATCCGCAGACGGAGCGATCGCTCGCCATTCCCGCGGACGCAGTCCGCATCGAGGGCATCGCTGCAGTGCGCTTCGAGTTCAGCGGGCCGCCGGGGCCGGATCTGCGCAGCTCGCGCGTGCGACCGGAAACGCTCAGCGGTCCGAGGATGGCGTCGCGCTCACCGGGCATCGACGCCGACCGGCTGCCGCGACCGTGACCGTCCGTTTAGCCGCGACTCGCCAGAGGAGCGCTCGACGTGCGATCCGCGTGCGTGCGTCTCGAAAATCGGTAGTGTGGATTTCAATCCACACGGCCGATGCTCCACGCGTGCGTTTCAAGCTTTGGTCGTGTGGATTGAAATCCACACTACCGATCGCGGCTAAACGGTCGCGATTAGAATTCGCGGGCGAGGCTCAGCATCAGCCAGTGGGTGCGGGCGCTGACGACGCTCTCGTCGAAGTCGCCTCCCAGCAGCTTGCTGTTGGCCACGTGCTGGTTGGGACCGAACGCGAACTGGTAGGCGGCGTCGAACTTCCAGTCATTCCGCGTGCGGCCGTAGCCCACCGTAAAGGTGTGCTCCAGCGTCGCCGGGATGTAGGTTGTCAGCGTCGAGTTGGGCACCGTTTTGGAGTTGTAAACGTAACCCACGCGGAACACGTCGCAGCACGTCGCGAAGTATTTGTGGCCCAGCCGGACCGAGACGCTGTCGTTCCATTCGAGCGGCAGACTGTCGCGGACGGGAGCGAGCGGAACGAACGCGGCCTGCGACGGATTCGACAACTCCAGGTCGATCGAATCGAAGGCGTCCGACCAGTTGTACCACAGGAGGTCCATCGAGAATCGCTGATTGCAGCCCACCAGGTGCGTCAGGCCGATGCCCACGGATTCGGGCCACGCCAGGTCGGCTTCCACGTCGAAGGTGCTGGGGATCGGCACCGCCGGGTTGGCCAGATTGGCATACACCTGGGCCTGCGCCTTGCCTTCCAGCGTGAACCGCGACGCGCTCGTGTAGGCAAGGCCCACCATCGTGCGCTCGCTGACGAGATACTGAGCGCCGATCGACCACGTCGGCGCGACGCCGTCGGCCTCCATGTCGAGCACGGTGGGCGTTCCGGCCAACAGGCCGCTTTGCAGGAAGAACGGTCCGTTGAGCTGCGCCTCGCTGAAGGCCACGCCGACCGTCCCCCCGACCGACAGCCGGTCGTTCACCCGGTAAGCCACCGCGGGGAGGAGCTTGACCAGCACGCCGAACGATTCGTAGTCGCGCACACCGCCGATGGGTGCGGGGGCGTTCTGCTCCCACGAAGCTCCGAACCCTGCCGGCGTAAACAAGCCCAGACCCGCCGCCCAGCGGCCGTCAGAACTCTTGCCGAAGACCGACACGTAAGGCAGGGCCGACGCCTCGAACTCGTTGTCGACGTGGTTCAACGGATCGCCGTAACCCAGTTCGGTAATGATGCCGTCCACGCCGACTTCAAACATGCCGCGGCTGCGGGCATTGATGATGCCGGCCGGGTTGTCGAGCAGGACGGCGCCGTTGTCGAAATGCGCAATGTTCGTTCCGCCGCGGCCCGACGACGTGGCGCCGATGCTGTCGCGAACGACGCCGTCGGCCCAGACGGGCGGGGCCAGAGCAATGACGGCCACAGCCGTGGCCAGGAGCGCGGTGATCCGGGGCATGAGGGGCGCCCTCTTCAAAACATTGAACCGGCACGGGGGCCGGAGAATTATGCTTTCCTTCGGTGGTCATTATCGGAACGAAAATGATGGCAAGTCGCGTGGTTCCGGCTGAACCCGTGCTGTCTTGTGGTCCCGGCGCGCCGCGGGCGCGCATTGTTCGGGTTCTACGGAGTTTCCCTTGGTGGGCAGGTGCTCAAGGTATGCCTCGATCCGGCCGCAAAAGCGCCACTGTCCCTACAACCCGCACCACTGGCACGTCCCGGGCAATCGTCTCCAGCCGTCTCGGCGGCTCTCGGTTGCATCAACCGGCACATGCGGCATAGGTTCAGGTACTGGGGCATCATGCGAGACAAAGCCGTGACGCAGAGGGTTCGAACGCCGTAATAGCGCTCGGCGGCCCCACTGGATTTCCCTGCCCCAGCCACGGCCCCGGCGACGAGGAGACGCGATTCATGAGTTCCGAGACTCTCCGGGAGACCGATGTGCCGGTCGTCGTGATCGGCGGCGGCCCCTCCGGCTCGACCGCCGCCACGCTGCTCGCGCAGCACGGCCACCAGGTGCAGTTGTTCGAGCGCGACCACTTTCCGCGGTTTCACATCGGCGAATCGCTGATTCCCGAAACGTGGCATGTGCTCCGGCGGCTGAACCTGCTGGACAAACTGCGCCAGAGCCACTTCGTCAGGAAGCACAGCGTGCAGTTCGTGGGGTCGAGCGGCCGGCTGTCCGAGCCGTTCTACTTCGACGAGCACAAGCCCCACGAGTCGTCGCAGACCTGGCAGGTCATCCGCAGCGAGTTTGACAAACTGCTGTTGGACAACGCCCGCGAGCACGGGGTAAGTGTCCACGAGGGCGTCCGCGTGCTGGAAGTGCTGTTCGAGCGCGGGAGCGACGGAGAACCCGAGCGGGCGGTGGGCGTGCGGATCCGCGAGGAAGACGGCCGCGAGCGCGTCGTCCGCAGTCAGGTGGTGGTCGACGCCAGCGGGCAAAGCTCGATGATCATGAGCCGCATGGGCCTGCGGGAGTGGGACCCCGAGCTCAAGAAGGCGGCCGTCTGGACGTACTGGGAAGGCGCCTACCGCGACACCGGCCGCGACGAGGGGGCCACGCTCGTCCTGGCGACCCAGGGCCGCAACGGCTGGTTCTGGTATATCCCGCTGCACAACAACGTCGTCAGCGTGGGCGTCGTGGCTTCGTTCGATTACCTCTTCACCAACCGCGCCAGCAAGGATCCCGAGACGGTCTATTTCGAGGAGGTCGATCGGTGTCCCGCGGTAAAAGAGCGCATTGCGGGCGCCCGGCAGGCCGGGCCGTTCCGGGTGGCAAAGGAATACTCGTACCGCTCGAAGCAGGCCGCCGGCGACGGCTGGGTGCTCGTTGGCGACGCCTTCGGCTTCCTCGATCCGCTGTACTCGTCGGGCGTGCTGCTCGCGCTGAAGTCGGGCCAACTCGCCGCCGATGCAATCGCCGAAGGCCTGGCGGCCGGGGACACGAGCGCCGATCGCCTGGGCCGCTGGGAGCCCGCCTTCCGCCTGGGCATGGACCGCATGCGGCGGCTGGTGTGCGAATACTACGACGGCTTCAGCTTCGGCCGCTTCGTGAAGGACCATCCGCGCTTCAAAGGTCACCTGACGGACATGCTGATCGGCGACCTGTTCAAGGACGAGCTCGACGAGGTGCTGGAAACGATCGACACCGTCAGCACGCGAACGTCTGGCCGCCGCCGTCCACGCGCAGGATCTGGCCGCTGATGAAGCCCGCGGCCGGCGTGCACAAAAAGCCCAGGAGCGCCGCCACTTCCTGGGGCCGGCCGTAGCGCTCCAGCGTCGATTCCGCCGTCACCTTCTGCTGGTCGATTTCGTGAATCCGCAGGAAGCGCTCGGTGACGGTCGGACCCGGCGCGACGCAGTTGACGGGAATGTTGTGCGCGCGAAGCTGTTCCGCCAGGCAGCGCGTGTACTCGTGGACGGCCGCCTTGGCCACCGCGTACATCGAGCCCGTGGAACGGCCGATGCAGCCCGCGATGCTGCCCACCGTCACGATGCGGCCGGAGCGGCGGGCCATCATTTCCGTTGCGACTTCGCGGCAGCAAAGGATCGTGGCCAGCAGGTTCCGGTCGAGCACGCTCCGCAGATCCTCAAGCGAGATGTTGAGGCAGTCGTCGTTCTCCGGCCGCCCGCCGCGGCCGACGCCCGTGCCGCCGGCGCCGATGTCGCCGCCCGCACAGCAGACGAGGATGTCGATGCGCCCCCAGCGCTGGCGAATCTCGGCGGCGATGCGGCGAACCTCGCCTTCCTGCGTCACATCGCCCCACACGGGCATCACCTCTCCCGTGCCCGCGGCCGCGACGTCGCGGGCGAGCTGTTCCATCGACTCGCCTTCGCCGAACGTCCGCGGGCTGTCGGGCCGCGTGCCGTGAACGGCGACGTTCGCACCGAGACGGCACAGCTCTTCGGCCATCACGCGGCCCAGACCGCGGGACGAGCCGGTGATCCATGCGTTCTGCCCGGCCAGGGGTGCGTTTACCGCCATCGTTGGTTCCTCGCATGGGTTCGTGTTGGGTAGAGACGGCTCGCGGCGTGTCTCGTCGCGCGAGCGGATGGGCGGAGCCACCCTACTCGTATGGCCGCTGCGCCGACAAGGCTGCGGCAGACCTGTTTGAATGGTGTCGGCAGCTTTCACTTCCGGCCCTTTCGACCCTTTCGACGTTCGACCCTTTCGACCCCTCACCCTGTCGCGGAATCGACGCCGGCGACTTAGAATGCCGACTTCGATCAGGCCCGGCTCTTCCAGTCTCCACAGAAGTTAGCCATGCGACGGTTTTTTCTCGCGGTGCGGGCGTTCTTCCGCACGCTGTTCAATGCGACGGTCGCCGAGCGCGTGCGCGCGGCGCTCGACGAACAAGCCGCGGGCATCACGCCGGTCGTGGCCCCGCCGCCGCCCGCACTGCCGCCAAAGCGCCCCGCGCGCAGCGAAGCCGTGACGCTATTGGCGGCGCTCCAGCGCGAGGGACGGTTCGTTGACTTCGTGATGGAGTCGCTCGACACGGCCGACGATACGACGGTTGGCGCCGTGGCCCGTAACGTGCATCGCGGTTGCCGGCAGGTGGTCGAGCGGTTCTTCGCCCCCGAGCCGGTGCTACACGACGCCGAAAACAGCGAGCTCGAGGTGCCCGCCGGATTCGATGCGGGGCGCTATCGGCTGGTCGGCAATGTCACCGGCGAACCGCCGCACCGGGGAACGCTCACCCACCACGGCTGGCAGGCCGGCCGCGTCGAAATGCCGGAATGGTCCGGCAACCGCGACGCCGCGCGCGTCGTGGCCCCCGCGGAAGTTGAGCTGAAGTAGCAATGTCAGCCGCGCGCGACGGGGTCAGACCCCTTTGCGGAGCGCGCCGCTCCCCACTCCTGTGTCTGTCGTCCGCAAAGGGGTCTGACCCCTTCAAGCGTTCTCATTTCGACGCGCGCTCGCCCGCCGCGGGGCGGGCGATGAACACCAAAAGCTGCATCGCCAGAAAGATCGCCAGCGGCACGAAGACGGCAATCCGAGCGACGCTCATCACCGTTTCGCCGAGCTCCATCCGCTGGAGCATTGCGGCCAGCTCGGCTTCGGAGTAGCCGGGCATCAGCTCGGGATCGTTGGCGATTTCCGGCAGGGTGCGGCCCGCGTCGACGAGCTCGAGCAGCCGATGCTCGTCCTGGCCGCTCTTGAACATCGCGCCGACCATCAACAGCGCGACGACGGCGAACAGCGTCACGCACAGCAACCCGCAGCCGAGCGCCGTCATCTGCGTCTTGAACTGGCTGCGTTCGGATGTCTGCTCGAAATGCAGATCCACCGTCCGCCGCCGCGCGACAGAGCGGCCGGCCGCTTCGACGATCTCCAGCGAGCGCGTGTAGTCGGTCCAGTCGGGCGAGATCGCCGCGCCCGCGACTGCATCCGCAAAGCCCTCGAGCAATCGACTGTGCAGCCGCGCCAAGCCCACGGGTTGCAGCCCGTGGGCTTCGGAGTGTGTGGGGTCGAGCGTCCACGCCACCGCATCGTCCCCGCCCGTGAGCGTCCGCACGCCCGACTCGCTCGTGACGCGCAGCACCCACCGCGGCGCCCCCGTCGTGGACTTCAGCGTCCACGACGTCTCCGGCGCGTGCTCGCCGGCCAGAGAGACGGTCGCGGCCGATAGAAGTCCGTTCTCGGTCCGGCCCGACAACAGCGCCGTCACCTGGCTGTACTCTCCGAACAGCGAGCGGGCAAGCGCCGTATCAAACAGCAGCCGGCGAAGCACGTCGGCCTCGCGAAGGAGCGGCGGACCCTCTCGCTCCGGACTCGCCAGCTCGCGCTCGATCGCCACGTGCAGCGGCCGCGTGCCTTCCCGATGCAGCTCGTCCCGCAGCGCCGCCACGAGCGGATGCAACGGCTCGACAAACGCCGGCACGAGCGCCACGTGGGCGTCGTCGCGAACCAGCGTCAGCTCGTAGGCGAACCCCGTGCCCTGCTGCGGGTGCGGCACGACCAGCAACGGCCGGCCTGCGGCGGCGAGCTGACGCGCACCCGTGAGCATTTCGTCTTCGGCACCCGCCACAATCACCGCGTCCAGCTTTTCAACCTGCAGCAGTTCCTCCCACGAGGAAGCGATGCGGACCGCAGGCGCCGCGGTCATCAACTCCGCCTGCAGCGTGCCGCAGTGGGCGGCGCACACCAGGCGGTGCCGCTCGTCGTCGGCAAGTGCCCGCACGAGCGGCAGCGCGGCCGGATCGTCGCCCAACAGTGCAAATCGCATCGACCTATTGACGCAAAGCTTACCCTCAACCCTCAACTCTCAACCCTCAACCCCTGCTCTACGTATCGAGGGCCTGCTTCAGGTCGGCAACGAGGTCGTCGGGGTGCTCGATGCCGGCGGAAATGCGGATCGTCCGCTCGCTGATGCCCGCGGCCCGGCGGGCTTCCACGCTCATCGTCGCATGACTCATCGTTTCCGGATAGGCGACCAGCGATTCCACGCCGCCCAGCGATTCGGCCAGTTGAAAGAGCTTCACGCCGTACATCACGCGTTCGGCATCGGCCCGCGTGCCCTTCACGTCGAAGCTGAGCATGGCCCCGAAACCCTTCTGCTGCCTCTTCGCCAACTCGTGTTGCGGATGCGACGGCAGGCCCGGGAAGTACACCCGCTCGACCCGCGGGTGCTCGACCAGCACCCGCGCGAGGGCCATGGCATTCTTTTGATGGGCCTCCATTCGCGGCCCCAGCGTCTTCACGCCGCGCAGCACCAGCCAGGCGTCGAAGGGCGAGCAGCCCAGCCCCAGGGCGTTCACGATCCACGCCACGCGGTCGGCATGCTCGCGGTGCCGCGTCACCACGCAGCCGCCCACCACGTCGGAATGCCCGTTGAGGTACTTCGTTGTCGAGTGGATCACCAGATCGACGCCGAACTCGAACGGCCGCTGCAGGTACGGCGACAGAAACGTGTTGTCCGCGATCGTGATTGCGCCGGCCGAGTGCGCCACCTCGACCACCGCGGCGATGTCCACCACGTTGAGCAGCGGATTGCTGGGCGTCTCGATCCACACCGCCTTCGTTGCGGGTGTAAGCGCGCGGCGGACGTTTTCGGCATCGCCCATCGGCACGAACGAGAACCTGATGCCCCAGTGCGCGAACACATCGTGAAACAGCCGGTATGTCCCGCCGTAGATGTCGTGCCCGGCGATTACGTGGTCCCCCGGATTGAGGAGATACATGACCGTGGTGATGGCCGACATGCCGGTTGAAGTGGCGCGGGCGTCGAGGCCGCCCTCCAGCGACGCAAGGTTCTCCTCAAGCGCGCGGCGGGTGGGGTTGCCGCTACGGGTGTAGTCGTACCCGCGGTTCGTCTGAAGATCGTCCCAGCGAAACGTGGACGTGGGATAGATCGGCGTGGTGGCGCTCAGGTAAGCGGAGTC
The DNA here is from genome assembly GCA_019347905.1 of Planctomycetota bacterium. GTDB lineage: Bacteria > Planctomycetota > Planctomycetia > Planctomycetales > Planctomycetaceae > JAHWKJ01. The sequence continues at coordinate 11,932 of JAHWKJ010000013.1, read as the reverse complement.
CTTGTCGACGCCGACCTGCACGCAACGGGTCTCGAAGTGCATGGAGGGTTCCGGGGGGGATGCGGTAGGCAGAAGGCAGAAGGCAGTAAGCGGCAGGCAGAGGTCAGCAGTCAGCAGTCAGCGGTCAGCGGTCAGCGGTCAGCGGAGGAGATCCACATGCGCTGGCATGGCTGAACGCTGAACGCTGAAAGCTGACCGCTACTTCGCGGACAGCCGGCCGACGACTTCATCGGTGATGTCGACGGCGGGGTCGTGCACGTAAACGATATCGATTTTCGTCAACACGACGGACAGGCCCTTGGCCGCGGCGGCCTCGCGGGCGACAGGCTTCACCTCTTCGCGAAACTTCTGGACCAGCGTGTTGCGGTACTCCGCCACCTCCTGCTGGGCTTTCCGCTTTGCGTCGAATTCCTGCGACTGAAACCTCTGGTACATTGTGGCCAATTCCCTCTTCTGCTCGTCGGTCGGGTTCTCGCCGATTTCCTTCTGCTTCGCCAGGAATTCCTCGACAAGCTGCTTCTGCAGTTGCGCGACGCCGTCGTTGACGAGCTTCCTTTTCAGCTCCAGTTGCTCGTTCAGCTCCGGCTCCCGACCCAGCCGCTTGAGCACCGCGTCGAGATCGATGACCGCAACCCCACCGCGCACCGTCTCGATCGGCTTACCGTCGGCGTTCGCCGTGCCGTTGCCGTTCGCCGCCGCGTGGGAATCGTCGCCTTCGCCGCAGCCCGAGATCGCGACGAGCCAGACCAGCACAGAAAGCACGCGCATTGGAATCCGCCCTGAAAGAACAGTAAGATGTCCGCAGGTCTTCTCCACGATCTTACCATTCCACACCTCCGTCCTGCATGCCGCCATGATGTTTCGCCGCTCTCTCCACCGCTGCCTGCCGCTCGTTGCGGCGTGCTTTGCCATCTTCGCACTGACCGCCCCCGCGCCGGCGGGTGAGAAGGACGGCGAGGCGATCCGCCCCGAAAACAAAATCGAACTCTTGGGCGGCGAGAACCTTGACGGCCTCTACACCTGGCTGAAGGACACCCAGTACGAAGACCCGAAGAACGTCTTCCGCGTGACCGATGGAATGCTGCACATCACCGGCGACGGCCTCGGCGCGGTCATCACGAAGAACGCCTACCGCGATTACCACCTCGTGCTGGAGTTCAAGTGGGGCCAGCGCACGTGGGGAGCGCGGAAAGAGCGCACGAAAGATTCGGGCCTTTTGATCCACAGCGTCGGCCCCGACGGCGGCTACAACGGCACGTGGATGACTTCCATTGAAGTCCAGATCATCGAGGGCGGCGTGGGCGATTTCATCATGGTCGCCGGCAAAGACAAAGCGGGCGAAGCCATTCCCATGTCGCTCACCGCCGAAGTCGGCCGCGATCGCGACGGCGAAGTCATCTGGAAGGAAGGCGGCAACCGCGAAACCTTCAACCTCGAAAACCGCAAGCGGATCAACTGGTTCGGCCGCGACCCCGACTGGAAGGACGTGCTGGGCTTCCGCGGCAAGAACGACATCGAAAGCCCCGACGGCCAGTGGACCCGCCTCGACGTCATCGCCGACGGCGGCCACATCGAAGTCTTCGTCAACGGCAAGAAGGTTAACGAAGCTTTCGATGCGATCCCTCGACAGGGCAAGATCCAGCTCCAGGCCGAACTCGCCGAAGTCTACTTCCGCCGCTGGGAACTCTGGCCGGTGGGCAAAGGCCCTAAGATCGAGGGGCCGGAAGCCGGCAAGTAGCGCCCGACGCCCTCTCCGGTGCCATCACCTCCGAAGGAGATCGCTGCTGTCTGCACGCATCGGTTCAAGCGGTTGATCGTGTCGTGCAGACGGGTCGACGGGAGAAGCCCTTGTTTCCGGGGAAGCGGATCGCCCGCCGCTCGCGTCTTCGCTGGTTCCCGTCACGCAGTTCTTCGCTTAGAATGCACTGATTCGATCTGGCGCATTCCTCAGCGGCGGGTGCTGGCGATGGAATTCGAGAAACGGCTCGAGCGCGCGATTGTTCGCGGCGAGCAGATGCGCGACGCCCGGTCTCGGGAAGCGGCGGAGCGTGAGCTGACCGAGCACGAGCTCCGCACGGTGCATTCGCAGTGCCGGGTCGAGCTCTCGGAGCACATCGAAAAGTGCCTCTCGAAGCTGGCCGACCACTTCCCGGGTTTCCGCTTCGAGACGATCGTCAGCGAAGGCGGCTGGGGGGCGAAGCTCAGCCGCGACGATCTGCACTTCGGCGGCCGCAGCGCCCAGAACCGCTACAGCCGGCTGGAGATGCTGGTGCGGCCCTTCAGCGACGCGCGGATCGTCGAGCTGGCGGCGAAGGGCACGATCCACAACAAGGAAGTCCTCAGCCGCACCAACTTCCAGTTCCTCGCGCAGGTCGACCTCGATTCCTTCCGCGAGCTGATCGACCTGTGGGTGCTGGAATACGCCGAAGCCTACGCCGCCCGCGTGTGAATCGCCGAACCCGATATCAGGGCGTCCCATTTTCGGGGAAGCCCCGCTCAGAAATCGATCGGCTTGCCGTCGTTTCTCAGGAACAACCGCTGGAGTTGCTCGGCATTGGGTTTATTCAGCAGCAGCCACATCAGGTTGCTGTCGGCGGTCGAGAAGTAGACTTGGCCCTCGTGGTATCCGGAGAAGCCCTGCGGGTCACCCAACTGCGGGTGCGCTTGGATGTCGATGTCCTGCGGCTTCGTCCAGGGGATGCCCGCGCCCTTCACTTCGCCGACCATCAGCGTCTTGTCGATCTCGTCGGTCACGTCCGACAGCTTGACCGGCTCGGATCCCTCGAACATGCAGCCGGGGCCGAACACGCCTGCGTAGCTCGTCGTCTCAGATTTCTCCTCCGCCAGCGAACTGCGGTAGAACGGCGGCATGAACTTCAACAGTTCGAGATTGTGCGGGTCGTCCCACGGCTTCTTGAGGTCAAACTTGCGGTAGAGCGGCGCATAGTCCAGGAACGGCAGGAGCAAGACCCGCCAGCTCAACAGCGGCCGCCCCTCCTCGTCGACGGAATACGCGGGCGGAAAGTGGCCGTAAGTCTCGTGATACCGCCGCAGCCCGTAAGCGATCTGGCTGAGCTTGTCCATCGTCTCGCGGCGCGAGTCGTGGTTATCGCGCTTGCCCTTCCCACAGCCTGCGGCGAGAGCGGCGACAGGCAGGAAGACGCGCTGAAGGAACAGACGGCGGCTCAGCATGGCTTGGTACCTGTTTGGATTCGCTCGGCATGTAATCGAATGGCTATGGCAAAGCGGCGAACCGGCGGCGCATCTCGGCGTCCAACTCGTCGGCGGAGTGAGATCGGCCGGCTTCGACATCCCGCTCGCCCCGTCTGATTGCGGCGATCGTCTCCTCGCGCTCAGTCTGCACCCGCCACGCCCGCAGGCACTCTTCGAGCGACTCTGCCCCGCCATCCGCCAGTCTTTCGAGCGCGAAGGAATGAAAACCATCGACCTGCTCCCGCGTCATCGCCATCGGCACGTCGTCTCGGTTTGGCTGTTCCCGGCGCCATTATAACCGGCTTCCGGGAGCAAGTTTTCGGGAGCAACCCGCGCTGGCATCATCTCGCATCCTGTCCGCTGGTCAGCTACCAGAGCCGCGGCACGCCGTACTGGTCGAAGATGGAGTCATCGCTCACCACCGCGACGCCCTCGACCTGTGCCTGTGCGACGAGCAGGCGGTCGAATGGATCGCGATGATGAAACGGCAGACCCGCCTGCCGATCGGCATATTCCACCGTGATCGGCAGAACCGAGAGACCAAGGTCGGAGATGGCTTGCGACATCCACTGCCGGTACGGCATCGACAGCGAAAGCTTTCCCAATCCGACCTTGATCGCGATCTCCCAGATGGTGGCCGCACTGAGGAGGAGATCGTTACCGGAGTTCTGTAACTCTGCGGTGGACCGCGGGGTAAGTCTCGCCGGATCATCCACGGCCCAGATGAGCGTGTGCGAATCCAGCAGCAGCCTCACTGCATGTAATCCTGGAAATCATCGAGCGGAGCGTCGAAATCCGGAGCCACGTGCAGCACCGTACCTCGCAGCGTGCCCAGCTTGCGTTGCGGCCTGAGTGTGATCACTGACACGAGCCGCGCCACTGGCTGGTCGTCCTCGGTAATCACCACCTCCTGCCCGGGGGAAAGCTCGTGGATCACCGCCGATAACCGTGATTGCGCTTCTTCGATGGAAATCGTGTTCATGCTGTTCTCCCCTCACTGCACGGATTCGCTCGGCTTGCCCTCCAACCCGCATCCGAAGCCCTCAATCGCCTTGATGAGCTCGACGCGCTTCATGTCACCACGAGTTCGTCGACCTTCCGGATGCCAGGGATTTCACCGCTGGTCAGGTCGCCGTACAGATCCTCCAGGTGTTCCTTCAGATCCTGGAGCGACTCGCCCTGGGTCCAGTAGTCGGGAAACTCCTGCAGATAGCCAAGCCATCCGTCGTCTTCTTCCCAGTACACGAACTTGACCGTCTGCATGGCTGCGCTCCGCAACATGATTCACCGTGAGCCAGTATACCACTTCACGGCACGTCTGGGCTTCCAAAAGCCCTTATGCGGGTTAGTAGCGGTAGGTCAGGCCCCCGCCTGACGCGATGGCTCACCCGCGTTCCCGCCCCGGCAGCGCCGCGTCAGGCGGGGGCCTGACCTACGGGACTTTAACCCCCCTCCGGCCCCGCTGACGCCTAATCCGTCAAGGTTTGGCCGGTGAGATCTGTCTCCGAACACGACCGGCCACACCGTCGGCAGACAATATACGCGGGCCTGTCCGGCGATGACGGAACGACACAACGCCATTCGCGATGTGCCTCAGAGCACCGGGGGCAATTCGCTCCCGTTTGCACGAGCCGCTGCACGAGATCGGCGCAGGACGCGTTGTGCGAAGCGATGGCTGCCTGCACGGTGTGTCGGCGAAGGCGTGCTTCGGCCAGATACCTCTCCTGATTCTGCTGCCAGTCCTCCCATCGCGCGATCTCCCGGCCGAAGTCCACGATCTCATGATCCAAGCCGACGGCAGTCCACGAGTTGGCGTGGCAGAGATCCCGCAGCACAAGCCAGGGATTCCCGATCGAGCGCATCTCTACAAGAAGGAACGCAACGACTGCGTCGTCCTCGACCGGCAGGCTTTCAAAGGACAGTGAAAGCTCCGCCGAATGGCAGTGTCCGTTTTGTTTCGGCCGCGATGCCGCCGCCAGCATCTCGGAATCCCAGTTTCGCCATGATTCGGAGGCGGTCCGTTGCATGATTGACACCAGTGACGGTTCAATCTCCCATTCGACGGCTGGAATGTGGCGTTCAATGGCCGCTTTCACATCGGCCACTGTCCCAAGGGGTTCGGTGTCCGATGCGTGAACCCCTTGCCGAACGACCGAAGCCGCGTCGCAGAACTTGACGATCGTCAGGTTGCCGGACATGAGGCCCAAACCTTCGCGGCCGTGGCCCCTGTTAGTGCGGCAGTCGCAGTCGCACCGACTCGGGCATCGCGGGAGAGCAATCGACGACGCAGATGCCGTGCAAGCCGCGGCCAGTCTTTTCAGCCTTTCAGAGGCCTGAAAGCCTTTTCCGATCCCCTAGGGGAAACCTTGAAGTCTGGACTGCTGGATTCGTCAATCCGCTTCGATGTGAAGAATGTGCAGCCCGAGCTCAATCAGGTTGTCACGCTCATCATAGACTGCCACACTCCGGGAGTTTGCGGAAACAGCAAACTGGTCTGGTCGGGAGATTCTGACGACCTGTTGATCGAAAGTCCGAAGTTGGAACTGCTTGAACGGTTCAACCGAGCGCCAGTGCCGAAGTACGCGGACAAGATTCGCACAACGGCGATCTGAGCAACTGCTGGCTGGATCAACCAGATGCTCCTGCAGATTCTCACGATAACCAATCACCAGTTCCGACGCCGGGGTTCGCCGGTACGGCCCGGCTTTTGCGGCTACAAGCAGTCGTTCAGACTCTTCGATTAGCAGCCCCCGTTCTTCTGCACCGAAACGGCGAAATTCAGTGAGAATTGTGCAGGATGCTGCTCGCCTTTTGTGTGGAACGAGCTCAGATCCGGCGAGGATATAGTAGTGATCGCCAGAAGCCTGAAGCCACGCGATTACGCCTTTGCCCTCAATCCGATGCAAAGTGGTCAAGATTGGCCCCCCATTGCAAACCCGAATTGCGCAACATGACTCGGTGCGCAATGCGGGCTAACTGAATTGCAGCATGAGCAAACAAACTGCGGCTCGACCGAGAATCTTAGCTCGAAGCGAGCCTTCTAGATAAATCGTCGCAATGAGAATCTCCCGCCGACAGATACGGCTCGAACCTCTATGTCCATGATCGTAAGAGCCACTGAATAGAATCTACGGCGCCTCGTAGCAGCTTCGCAGGGGGTTGGTGCAGTGGTTGGGGGTGCAGTGGGAGTGGTCGGGGCCGTAGATGGTTTGGGTGTGGGCGCACCAGAAGACGCGGTCGGGCGATCCAAAGTTACGTCAAGGTGCGACGCCTGCCTCCAGATTCTGTCGCTCCAGATTCGCATACCATTCAGCGCGTCGCTCGCGAATGGTGTCACTGTAGGCGGCCACCGCACCCCGCAGGCGGTCGGGGATGTCAGGCTGTGCGAGTAGCAGCTCGCACTGCAGCAGCGCGTCGTGGAAGTTGCCGGCGGCAGCCCAGCAGCTTGCGGCGCTGAAGCGATGCACCGATGCCTTTTCCGCCAAGCCCTTCTCGGCGCAGATGTCGCTCAGGCGCTCCTCGATGGCGGCCGCTTCGGCAAATCGCAAGGCGGCAGCGTTCTCGTCGCCCTGATCGAGCAGCATCCGGGCCTGAAGCAGCAGGTTGGACTTGCGGCGTTCTTCCGCCTCGAAGCTGGCGTCGAGGCCTTCGCGCGAAATGCCGGCAGGCGCGGGTTTAATCATCGCACGGTGCCTTTGATGTCGTGAAAGGAGCAGATGACCTCAGGAGCCTTGAATCCCACGGCGACCACGTAGCCGGCCATGCCGTACGGATTCCTCCGGAGTTGTCGCACCTTGGTCTCGTGACGGGCTTCGAGATCAGCGGTCGTGGTGCCAGTCACTTCCAGTCCGTACTCGCGCCTGCCGTCGCTTGCCCAGTAGTCGAACCTGTCACCGGCGCGGGCGACCTGCGTGATCCGCAAAGCCAGATACAAGTGTATCACAATGCAGGCGACGCCGCACGCCGCCCATTCGGTAATGCTCCAATCGGAAATGGCCGGGGGACGCGCCGAATACGCGTCCGCCGGCCACTGCAATCGCAATTGTCGTTCTGCGGTATCGGCCCCCGCTGAAACTCCTCGGAACGTGATGGTGAGGTTGGCGGCCGTGTCGTCGGGATTCACTCGAAGGCGATGGACAATCAAGGGCTCAAAGACCGCGGCGTCGATGTCCGGCTGGTCGCTGGGAAGCCGCTGCAAGTCGTAAGTGTCCGCTTGACTCGACACAGGGGCCTCCGCGGAATGGGCGCGAATCGCTATCACGGCGCCTCGTAGCAGCTTCGCAGGGGGTTGGTGCAGTGGTTGGGGGTGCAGTGGGAGTGGTCGGGGCCGTAGATGGTTTGGGTGTGGGCGCACCAGAAGTTGCCGTCGCCGGCGGCTTCCTGGCCCTTGGGGAGGCCGGCGTTGATGTACAGGCCCTTGGAGAGGAGGTGGCGGCAGCGCTCGGCGGTTTCGATTTGCGGGAGGGCGGTTTGGGGCATCGTTTGCTCCTGAGAGGGGGTGACAAGGTGACAAGGTGACAAGGTGATCCCGAACCGGAAGCTCACCTTGTCACCCCCTCACCTTGTCACCTTGTCAGCGTTGAGTCGATTTGGGTTTTGAGTCACGCGCACATCCAAGGCGACGGGGGCGACGCGGGTTTCACCTTGTCACCCCCTCACCTTGCTCACCTTGTCACCTTGTCACGCTTCCTCCCACTGGCCGGTGGCGCGCAGTAACGTGCGCTTCACGGCGGCGCGGGCGATTTGGACTTTGTACTCGTTGTGGGCGAGTGGGGTTGCTCGCGCGATGGCGGCTTCTGCGGCGGCGGAGGCGGTGGCCTCCGTTACCGGGTGGCCGATAATGGCACGGGCGGCTTCGGTGGAGAGCCACGGGATGGGGGCGACGTGGCCCATTACGATGCGGGCCGCACGCACCACGCCGGCGTCTATCTGCAACGTGCAGGCGGCGGCGGCGAGGGGCCAGTCGAGGCCGTTGAGTTCCTGGGCGTCGTAGTTGGCGCTCAGGAGGTCGGCCGGGTGCGGGAGCCGCACGTGCGTGATGAGCTGGCCGGGCTGGAGGACCGTGACGCCCTGCTTTGCGGTGCGGGGCGTCTGGTAGAAGAACTCCAGCGGGAGGAATTCCGCGTCGCCGGCCGAGGGGCCGACGATGCGGACTTCCGCATCCCACGCGATGAGCGCCGGCGCGAAGCGCGAGGCGCTCACGAACTTCGCCGGGCCGGTGTTGCCCAGGATGGCGTGGTAACGGCTGTCGCCGGCCGCGGCGAGCGATTTGCCGTTCTCCATGCCCAGGAGGCCGTAGCCGTTGCGGAAGTACCAGCAGTTGGGCAGGTGGCAGAGGTCGCCGCCGATCGTGCCGTTCTGCTGGATCTGGATGGCTCGGACGCCGTCGATCGCGTGGAGGAGCGACGAATAGCCCGCTAGCAGCGGGCTGCTACGTGCGTCTTCCAGGGTGACGTTCGCGCCTACCAGCATGCCGCCGGTTTCGTCGGGGCGGATCTCGCGGAGCGAGGGGATCCGTTTGACGTCAACGACGCGCTGGGGCTTCAGAAGATCGGCCTGCAGGAGGTAGGGCAGGTCGGTGCCGCCGGCGAGGATGGCGGCATCGCCGCCGGTTTCCATGAGCAGTTCGACGGCTTCGGCTTCGGTTTCGGGACGGGCATATTGGAAGTTGACGGTCATGCCTGCCCTCCTTTCTTCAGGGCGTCGAGCACCCGTTTGGGAGTCATGGGAAGCACAGAGACGCGGACGCCGGTGGCGTTGGCGACGGCGTTGGAGATGGCGGCCCCGCAGCAGATGACGGGCGGCTCGCCCAGGCCGATCACGCCGCGGGCGTACTCGCTGTCGGGCTGGTACATCTCGGCGACCAGTTCGCCCACGTCGCCGATGCGCGGGAGCTTGTAGTTCTCCAAGTCGGCGTTGATGAAGCGGCCGGTCTGGTTGTCCATGATCCGCTCTTCGGTGAGCGCGTAGGCGATGCCCTGGATCATGGCGCCTTCGACCTGGCTCTTGGCGGTCTTGAGGTCGATGATCAGGCCGCAGTCCTGGACGGCGACCATCTTGATCATGCGGACGACGCCGGTTTCGAGATCGACCTCGACCTCGGCCATCTGCACGCCGCCGACGCCGTCGCTGGTCAGGCCGTCGTTTTCGGGGCCTTTGCCCTGCACTTCGAGGCCCATGGGACCGGTGAGCGAGGCGGCCTGCTTCCACGTGCAGACGGCCTTCTCGCCGTTGGAGAGGATCTTGCCGCCGTGAGCGGAGAGCGTGGCGGCGTCGACCTTGTACTTCGCAGCGACGAGGTCGAAGATCTTCCACAGGGCTTCGAGGGCGGCGCGGCGGTTGGGACCGCTGACGCCGCCGACGGTCGTGCTGCCGCCGGACGGGCCGGACTGCGGCAGCGTGCTGGAGCCGATGTTGACCTTGATGGCCTCGACGGGCAGGCCGAAGGTCTCGGCGAGCACGATGGCGATGACCGTGCGGGTGCCGGTGCCGATGTCCTGGCTGCCGGCGTTACTGGACACGCTGCCGTCGGGCTCGATGCGGACCGTGCAGCTTGCGGCGTGGGCGCGGCCACCCCAGCGGTGGAGTCCGAGGCCGAGACCGCGAGCTTTACCCCTTCGCTTCTCGCCCTTGCCGTGGGCGTGCCACTTGTCCTTCCAGCCGATGAGCTCGGCGGCCCGCTCCAGCTCCGCCTTGTAGACGTCGGCCTTGGCGGTGTGGCCCAGGTTTTTGAGGAAGAAGTCGAGGCTGTCCATGCCCAACTCGGCGGCGAGGTCGTCCATGGCGGTCTGCGTCATCGCGCAAAGCTGCGGATGGTTGGGCGCCCGCCACGCCCGCTGCGGTCCCGCGTTGGTCTTGATGCCGATTGCAGCGCGGTTGCGGTTCTCGAAATCGAACACGTACGGGTATTGGTTGACGTCGACGGTGCCGCCCTGCGGGCCGTTGGTGCCCCAGTGCTCGCTGTCCCAGGCGATGATGTTGCCATCGGCGTTGGCGGCGATGGTCACCCTGGCGAAGCCGGAGGGCCGGTTGCCTGCGGTCTTCAGCTCCGTGGCGCGGTCGAGCATCAGGCGGACGGGGCGGCCGGTCTCCTTGGCCATCTTGGCGGCGGCGAGACCCCACTCGTCGGCGGCGAACTTCGAGCCGAAGCCGCCCCCGATGTAGTCGCACACGACCGTCACCTTCGATGCATCGAGACCAAGCGGCCCCGCGAACTGGCCGGGGGTGCCGCTGACGTTCTGCGTCGAGAGGTGGGCAATGAGATTGTCGTCCTCGAACTCGCAGTGCGAGCCGTGCGGCTCCAGGCAGCAATGGGTGATGGTGTGGATGCCGTAATAGCCTTCCACTTTCGCCTTGGCGTCCTTGAGGGCCGCTTCCACGTTGCCTTGCGTGGAAGAGCGCGGCTCGGTGGTGCGGCCGGCTTCCTTCGCCGCTTCGAGGTCGTCTTCATCGACGAAGTGCGGGAGCACCTCGTACTCGACGACGATGGCGTTGACGCCGTCCTGGGCGGCGTCCTGCGTTTCGGCGGCGACGGCGGCGATGAGCGTGCCGTCCCACTCGATCTCGCTGTCCACGTCGCGGAAGATATGGACGGCCTTCACGCCCTTGACGCCCTTGGCCGGCTCGGTGTCGAGCTTGGTGACCTTGGCGTGGGCGTGCTTGCAGGTGAGCAGCTTACAGTACAGCGTGCCCTGGGTGTTGATGTCGGCCGAGTACTTCGCGGTGCCGGACGCCTTTTCGACGCCGTCGATGCGGAGGACTTCGGTGCCGATGATCTGGTTTTCGCCGCGGGGTTTCCAGGCGATGGTGCGTTCTGCCATCAGGCACCTCCTTTCGCGAGCTCGAGGGCGCATTTGGTGATGCCGTCGTAGGTTCCGCAGCGGCAGATGTTGCCGCCGAGTCCCTTTTGAATCTCCGCCAGTGTGGCTTTGGGGTGCTTGTCGAGGAAAGCGCGGGTGGCGACGACGAAGCCCGGCGTGCAGAAGCCGCACTGCTGGGCGTCGTACTTCACGAAGCCATCGACGACGGGGTCGACCTCGTCGCCCTGGCGGAGCGATTCGACCGTGCGGATCTTCGCGCCTTCCAGCTCGACGGCGAAGCGGCTGGAAGCGAGGGTGGCCTTGCCGTCGATGAGGACGGTGTCGGCCCCGCTGGCGCCGCGCTCGTCGACGTCTTTGCAGCCGGTGAGGTTCAGCTTGTTGCGGAGCACGTCGAGCAGCGTAGTGCGCGGCTCGACTTCGACGGTGTGGTCTTTGCCGTTGACGTTGAGCGTGATCTTCTGCGGCTTGGCGTCTTTGACGCGACCGGCGGAGTTCTCGTCCTGCGCGACGGCCTCGCGGGCGGCGCCGGCGACGGCCGTCGCGGCGACGGCGGCACCGGAGCCTTTGAGGAAATCGCGCCGGGAGAAGCCGGAGCCGGCGGTGCCGGCTTGATTGGCACTACCGGCTTCATGGCGTGCGGACTCGGGCGTCCGCGGAGTGTCGTCCAGCATGGACAGGCTCCCTTCAGTGGGTGAGTTCACGGTGTCGGGAACGAGGGGAATGGGTTTCGTTTGAACCACGGAGACACGGAGAGACGGCTGGCATTCTACCGGTGGGGTTTTTCGATCACAACGAAACGGATCGAAAATCTCGGATGGGAAGGGTGGGGGTACGGGGTGCAAGGTACTGAGGGTACGAGGTACGAAGAGTACCAGGTGCGAGGGTACGGCGGGCCATTC
>JAHWKJ010000316.1 GCA_019347905.1 Planctomycetota bacterium | reverse complement strand
GCCACGCGGGTGACCTCCGACGCGAACGCGCCGAGCTGATCGACCATCGTGTTGACGGTGCTGCTGATCTGCAGGAACGCGCCCTGAACCGGCTGGCTCTCGATGCGCTCGGCCATCCGCTGCGACAGATCGCCGCGGGCCACCGCGCCGATCACCCGCGCGACCTCGATGGTCGGCTCGACCAGATCGTCGATCAGTCCGTTGACGGCATCGACGTGCCGCGCCCAGCCGCCGGGTCCGCTGCGCGGCAGCCGCTGGCGGGTCTCGCCCTGCTTGCCGACGGCGCGGCTGATGCGCTCCAGATCGCCGGCCGAATCGTCGAGCAGGACGGCGACGTCGTTGAAGGCTTCGGCCAGTTCGCCGTCGAGGCCGGTTTCCCCCTCGGACAGCCGGGCGGTGAAGTCGCCGCGCTTCAGCCGGCGCAGACCTTCCAGCAGCGCCCGGCCGTTTGTCGAATGGCCCTCCGTGGAAGTGGGTTTGGTGGACGTGTGAGGACCCTCCTGCCGCTGCCGGCTGGGCTGAGGCTTCTGAGCCATGCGGACGACCTCGGCGGATTGCTTGGGGTGGTGGAAGTCTGCAGAAGACCGTCCGCCATTGTACCGCGGCGTGCGACCCGGGCAGCCACCCCTTTCCAAAGAACTCCGCGCTGCGAACCCTGTGAGTTTGCCGTCGGCGACGGCGACGGCATCGGCCCCGAGGTCGTCCGCGAAGACATCCGGGCCGTCGAAGCGGCGGCGCCGAGCGCCGAGCTGCGCTGCACCGGCTGAAGCCGGCGACTACGAACGGCTATAGTACGGGGCCGATGCTCCAGGGGCAGAATTCCTCGTCGCCGATGCCTTGCCGTTCGCTTTTGGTTTGCTCGCCGCTCGCGACGGAAAGGATCTTCTCGAAGATCTCGCGGCCGACTTCTTCGACGGCGGCGCCTTCGATGATGCGGCCGGCGTTTATGTCCATGTCTTCCAGCATGCGTTCGTAGACGGCGGTGTTGGTGGCGACTTTGACCGAGGGGACGGGCTTGCAGCCGAAGCAGCTTCCGCGGCCGGTGGTGAAGACGATCACGTTCGCGCCGCCGGCGACCATGCCGGTGACGGAAGCGGGGTCGTAGCCGGGGGTGTCCATGACGACGAAGCCCTTGGTCGTGACCGGCTCGGCGTAGCGGTAGACTTCTTTGAGGGCCGTGCTGCCGCCTTTGGCGATTGCGCCGAGCGACTTCTCGTAGATCGTCGTCAGGCCGCCGCGCTTGTTGCCGACGGACGGGTTGTTGTCGATCTCGGCCCCGAACATCGCCGTGTAGCGTTCCCACCAGCGGATGCGCTCGATCAGCTTCTCGCCCACCTCGCGGCTGACGGCTCGCCGCGTGAGCAGGTGCTCGCCGCCGTAGATCTCGGGCGTCTCGGCGAGAATCGCCGTGCCGCCGCACGCGACGATCAGATCGCTGGCGATGCCGACGGCGGGGTTGGCGGTGACGCCGCTATAGCCGTCGCTGCCGCCGCATTCGGTCCCCAGGATGATTTCCGAAGCGGGAATCGGCTCGCGGCGGGCGCGGTTCACCTCGGGCAGCAGTTCCTTGAGCACGCCCACGGCACGGTCGACGGTTTTGGCCACGCCGCCGTGATCCTGGATGTTCATCACCAGAGGTGGGGGTGAATCGCCGTCGCTTCCGCCGCCGAGTTGCACGAGATGCCGGTCGACCAGGAACGACGCCTGCCCCGTCTCGCACCCCAGCCCGATGACGATGTACGCGGCGATATTCGGGTGCCGGGCGAAGCCGGCCAGTGTGCGGGCGAGTTGCTGGTGGTCTTCGCCGCCGTACTGCATCGCACAGCCGCCCTTGTGGACCAGCGGCACGATGCCATCGACGTGCGGATAGTCGGCCAGCAGCGTTCCCTCGCGGGAGCGGCCGTAACCCGCGACCTGCTGGGCCACGTACTTCGACGTGGTGGCCGAGCAGTTCACCGTGCTGATGAGGCCGATGTAATTCCGCGTCGCCGCACGGCCGTCGGGCCGGCGATAGCCGAGAAACGTGCAGCCGACGATCGGCTCCGGATCTGGCGGCACGTCGGTCGAAAACTCGTAATCGAGATTCAGGCTCCCCACGGCGAGGTTGTGGGAGTGGATCCATTCGCCGGCCGCAATCGCCTCGGTGGCAAAGCCGATCAACTGCCCGAACTTCCGCACTGCGGTCCCGGATTCGATCGACTCCAGCGCGACCTTGTGCCCCAGTTCCACGGCGTCGCGCGACACGAGCGGGCGGCCGTTGAGCTGAAAAGCCGTCCCGGCCGCGACGCCGCGTTTGGCGACCGCGATATTGTCTTGCGGATGCAGGCGGACGAAAGGGCAATCGAAAGCGGGCATGGAATATTACTGTTTCCAGAACGGTGGCGGATCTGAAGCGGTCAGTTTGCCGGTTCGCTCCGCGCCGGACCCAGCAGCACGAACGGCGCCCAGTGATAGGGCGCCGCCCACTGCGGATGAGCGGCGTCGCGGCGAATCGACAGCCGCGCCTGATGCAGGGCCTGCGCGTAATCGACGAAGCCGTCCTCACCGCCACGCTCGCCAAGCTGTTCGAAGAACGTCCCCACCAGGGCCGCCGTCGATTCGTCGGAGACTTTCCAGTGGCTGGCGACCACGCGCCGGCAGCCGGCGGAGAGAAACGCCTGCGCCAGCGTCGCCCCGGCTTCCAGCGGCCGCAAGGGGCCCACGTTCGTCTGGCAGGCGCTGAGCACCGCCAGGTCGCAGTCGTCCAGCGGAAGCTGCAGGATTTCGGCGTACGACAGGAAGCCGTCATCGCCGGTGCGGGCGTTCTCATCGGGCGTGGCCAGCGCGATCGCCCCAAACAGGTTGCCCGGCCGCTCGTCCACCAGTCCATGGGCCGCCAAATGCACCAGTCCCCGCCCGCGCACCAGTTCGGCCAGCCGGCCCTCGGTCGCGCTCGCGCCCAGCAGCACCGCGACGTCTGCACCGGCCGCTGTCATCGTCTCTTCGATGCGCCGCGTCTCGCGCTCGGTGCCCTCAAGGAGCGGAAGCTGCCCTGCCACGCCCAGCATCGCCTCGCGCGTGACCTCACCGCGGGCGTCAGCCAGCACGATGCTCTCCGCCTGCGGATACGCCGGGTTCCCAACCGTCAGCACACGCGCGCGGGCCTCCGCTGGAACCGCCGGGCGCGAGCGCAGGCTCGCCAGAATGTTGGCCGACGGCGCGTAAGCGATCGGCGGGAACCGGTCGAGCACGAATTCCGGCCGCGGCGCTTCGGCGAGCAGCAGCGCCTCGAACGGCAACTGGTGCAGCGCCCCGTCCGGCACAATCACGAGCAGTTCCGGCTGCCGTTCGCGGATAATCTCTCGCACGGCCTCGGGCAAGAGGATCTCCGCGGGTGCCATCAGCGGTTCCGCGCGCCGTGAGCCTTTCGGCACCGGCACGGCCTCGCCCAGTCCGCGGGTGCCGAACGTGCGGTCGCCGTCCAGGAGCGTGCGGTACCAACTCACCAGTCCGACCGCCTGCCCGCGGGTGAAGGGTCCGCTGGCGAGCCGCTCCAGCTCGGGACGGTCCGCGACCAGCTCGCCCTTGTCGGTCTTCACCGCCTCGCCGAGCGCCCGCTCACCGTCGGCTCGTACATCTCCAGTGCCGAGCGACCGCGCGGCCTCGGGCATCTCCAGCGCCAATTCGTCGGCCACTTCGAGCGGCACGACCTGCGGCGCACCCTCGCGCCCGATGACAAACACATAGCTCCGCTCTTTGCCCAGGTAGTACAACAGCACGAGGTCGCGGGGACCGAGCGCCGCCTCGCGAAACTCGTCGAGCGACAGCAGCCGGCGGTCCTGCGTCAACAGACGCTGGTAGAGGGGGCTGCGGTTGCGGATCTCGATCCACACCCGCGCGAACTCGTCTTCCGCACGCTGCAGTTCCGCGGCGAGGGCCTTGAGCTTCTCAGGCTGCGGCTCTCCCGCCGAGATGATGCGCGCCTGGGCGCGGATGTCGTGAATCCGCTCGCTGAGCGAGCGCTCCCGCGCGAGCAGTTCGCGGCCGGCGGCGTCTTCCGACAATGTGCTCCGCAGATCGACTCCCGCCAATTGCAACTGGTCCAGGAACGTGCGGTTGCGGCCGCGTTCGGCGGCGGCGAAGGCCTCGGCCGCGCGCCCGCTTGCGACGTTCAGATCGACCAGTTGGTCAAAGGCCGATGCCGTCCGGCTGAAGAATTCGGCCCGTTCTTCCTCGGAGCCGGAAACCTCCGCCCGCGGCGCCTCGATCAGCTCGACGGCCCGCTCCAAGGCGCGAATGGCTTCAGGCAGGCGGCCCGCGTCGCGCTCGACGGCGGCCAGATTGCACAACGTGTTGTAACGGTCCTGCGGGCGGGCCGCGATCGCCTGCTGCAGCTCGTCCGCGCGCTCGAAATGCACGCGAGCAGTCTGCGCGTCGCCACGGCCGTAGGCGAGCACGCCCAGGGAATTGCGGACGCGGGCCGCCAGCGTGGCCTGTCCGCCCGCTTCATAGATGGCCAATGCCTTCAGCCAGTGGTCCTCTGCAGTCTGACGGGCGCCATCGAGAAAACAGATCAGCCCCAGGTTGTCGTGCACTCCGGCCGCGATCGGCTGCTGCGCGAGGCCGTTCTGCTCGCAGATGCCGAGCGCCTGCCGGCCCAGCTCCAGCGCACGGGCGTATCGCCGGCGGCCGCGCTCCAACACCGAGAGCAGGTTGTAGTGCGCGGCGGCGGCGGGCGTCGCATCGCCGAACTCCGCTTTCAGCAGTTCCAGCGACTGGGTGCAGTATTCGAGCGCCCGGTCGCTCTGCCCCTGCGAACGGTAAGCGACCGCGAGGTTGAGCAGCGTGCCGCTCGCGAGGCCGGCCGCCCGCTCGCCGCGGCGCTTGCACACCTCGAGCGCCCGTTCATAGAAACCGATCGCGCTGCGGAAGCGGCCGCGGGCCAGCTCAACGGCCGCCAGGTTGTTGTAGGAATGCGCCAGCTCGACGTCGTCGGCCTCCAGAAACTTTCTCCGCAGGTCGAGACCCTCGCGAAACAACCGCTCGGCCTCGTCCAGCCGCCCCAGCGCCCGCTCGACCGCCGCCAGATTGTTGAGCGCCCGTGCCAGCTCCAGTGACGACCGGCGGTCGGCGGCGTTCCGCTCCGTGCGTTCCCGCCAGTACGCGACGGCCTCTTCCAGCAGCGGACGCGCCCGCGTGTACTGGCCCGCCATGCCGTACAGCCCGCCCAGTGCCATCCGCGCCTCTGTCGTGTGCGGATGCCCGGCGCCCAGCTCATCCTGCCGCAGCGCGGCCAGCCGCTCGCCCGCTGCGATCGCCTGCGGCCAGCGGCCCATCCGCTGGTAGAGCAACCGCAGCCGGGCTAAAGCCGCGGCAAGCCGCGTGACGCCATCCGGCCCGTGCGGACTCTCCGCCGCCAGTCCCTCGTACAGCGCGGCCGCCTGCGAGAGCGCCTCGTTCGCCGCCGCCGTTTTCCCCTGCCGGCGCAGCGTTTCGCCGATGAGTTCCACCAGTTCGGCCTGCGAGCGGACGTCGGTGCGGGCGACCGCGCTATACACCGCCCGCTCCAGAAGCGCTTCCGCACGGGCGGCGTCATCGCGCGTCAGCGCGTCGGAAGCCAGCCAGAGGAGCGTCTCGCGTCGCCCGCGCACGTCGAGCACCTGCAAGAGGTCGTCCAGCACGTCCTCGGCCGCCGCAATGTCTCCCAATGCCGTGTGGCAGACGATCATCAGCCGCGAACACCGCGTGCGGTCGGCAAAGTACTTCTGCGTGGTCGGACGGCTCAACAGATCGGCCGCCCGGCGAAGCGCCTCCTGCCACAGCGCCGTCGCCCGCTCGTTCCGTCCGGTCTCGGCTTCGACGCCCGCCAGCCGCACGAGCACATCGAGCCGCAGAAAATCTTCGAGCTCGCCGTGGCGGCCGCTAAGGAGTTCGTTCAGCGCGGCGCGCGCTTCCGCGTATTCGCCCAGTGCCGCACGATCTTCCGCAATCTTCAGCTCGTTCTCGCGCAGATACCGGCCCAGGTCGAGCTCCCTGTCGCCGGCGAGCGCCCGAAGCTCGCGACGATAGCGCAGCGCATATTCGAGCGATTCGCGGCGTCGTTCGTGTCGGCGGGCATGATCGCTCAGCCACGCCAGGCACTTGCGGCGAATGACGGCCGCCTCGTTATCTCTGGCGCTTCCAGCGGCTTCGTCCGCGGCCGCGCTCAGTGCCTGCTCGAACAGTTCCTGCGCTTCCGCCAAGGCCCGTTCGCGCTCGACCGCGAGCGCTCGGAAGTAAAGCTGCCGCGCGTCCTCGGCCGGCAGCGCCGCCGCAGACGCAGCCAGCGCCAATACCCCGAGCAACCAGCGGCAGCGGCCGACGGGCAGCGGACAGGTCACGAAGGGCAAACCTCGAAATCAGACGGGGGATAACATCCGTTGTTCGCACCGGTCCTATTCTAAGATGCCCATCGGCCGAAAAGACAGCAGGCGGGGAGAGGGAGTCGAAGGTGAAAAGCGTCAAATGTCGAAAGGGCCGGAAGAGCTGTTGAGCCCCGGATCGACACTTTCCGGCCTTTCGACCTTCGACCCTTTCGACTTTTCGAGCCGACTGATAGTCAACTGCTGGATTTCGAGCCGCTCTTCTTCTTGCCAGACCCGGACTTCTTGCCGCCGCCGGATTCTTTGTTGACCGTAGCCCAGGCGCGCCGCTTGGCTTCCTTCTTCGAGACGCCCTTCTTTTCGTAACCCTTTTCGACGTGCTTCGCCTGGCGCTTCTGCTTCGATGTATAGCTGGATTTGTCGCCTTGAGGCATGACTCTGTCCTCCGCATCGGAAACGATCATCAAACAGCGGCGCAAGGCTGATGCAACTTCGGTGCCGGGCCGGGATCGTCTGCGGGGGCAACTTGGCAACATTTCATGTTGGCGACGCCCCACCCCCCGGGCCAGATTGCTCTCTTGGGTTCTCTCCGGAACGGCGGGAGGACAACGGCGAGTGAACATGGAAACGCTCCAAGCGCGAATGAGCGGTGCCTTCACCCAAACGTGTGCGGTTGCGCGCGGAGCGGCCAGCCGGGGGACGTTCACGGCCCTTGCCCGCGCAGCGGTCTTAGCCCCGGCGTTCGCGCCGAAGCACCGGACGCACCCGCACGACCCCAGTGACGCCAGACGGCAAATTCCAACTCGCGGATGTGTTTGGCCCCTATCGGGGCGGCCTCGACGACACCAGCACAGGTCCGCGCGGTGGCTTGCATTCGCCTCGTCGCGCCACCCGCCGCCCGCTCAGAAGCCGGAATTACTTGCTCAGCAGCGTAAAAACGCCGTTCCAGTTCGGCGGCGGCTCGTAGTCGTTGAGGGCAATCTGCAGCAGCATGAAGTCCTTGGTGCGGTCGGCGACCGGGAGGCGGTCGAGTATCTCGAGGGCTTCGCCCCAGCGGCCTTCCGCCACCGCATCGACGGCCAGCTCGAAGTCGCGGATGTTTTCGTCCGTGATCGAGGGCAGCCGCGAGAGCGGCGTTAAGAGCTGGCCTCCGACCCACGTTCCGGTAATCGGAATGACTTGAACTGTGGGATTGAGATAGAATCGGAACAACAAATTCCGCGGGGGCCGTCGCGACAGTGCCTGCACCGATCGAAATCCGGCTGAATCTTGGTGGAGAGGGTGAAGA
>JAHWKJ010000315.1 GCA_019347905.1 Planctomycetota bacterium | reverse complement strand
CCCGCCGAGCCGGGCGAAGACGTGCTGCGGATCTACACGACGCGGCCCGACACGCTGTTCGGCGCGACCTTCATGGTGCTCGCCCCGGAGCACCCCTTCGTCGACCGGCTGACGGCTTCCGACCATCGCGCGGCGGTGGAGGATTATCGGCGGCAGGCCGCGGCGAAAAGCGATCTCGACCGCACCGATTTGGCGAAGGACAAGACCGGCGTGTTCACCGGCTCGTTTGCCATCAACCCGGCGAGCGGTGAGCGGATCCCCGTGTGGATTGCCGATTACGTGCTGATCAGTTACGGCACCGGCGCGATCATGGCGGTGCCGGCGCACGACCTCCGCGACTGGGAGTTCGCCGCCGAGTACGACATTCCCATTGTGCGCGTGGTCAAGCCGCCGGCCGATTACCAGCCCACGCGGGAAGAAGAGGCGCTGGCCCACGAGAAGCGCGGCGTCAAGGAGTTTCCCTTTGCCGGCGAGGGCACGGCGATCAACTCGGGAGACTACAGCGGCCTCGCGACTGCGGAATTCAAGCAGCAGGTTTCGGCCGACCTTGCGAAGCGCGGCACCGGCCGCGCGTCGGTGAATTACCGGCTGCGCGACTGGCTGTTCAGCCGGCAGCACTTCTGGGGCGAGCCATTCCCGATCTGGCACGAACTGGACGCCGACGGCACGCCGACGGGCCTGATGCGCATGAACAGCCCCGGCGATCTTCCCGTGCGGCTGCCGGAGGATTTCGCGTTTAAGCCGCATGGGCGCCCGGAGCCGCCGCTGGAAGAAGCGCCGGACGACTGGCTGTATGCCACCGCCGAGGACGGCACGCGGCTCAAGCGCGAAACCAACACGATGCCGCAGTGGGCGGGAAGCTGCTGGTATTTTCTGCGGTTCTGCGATCCCCGGAACGACGCGGCCTTTGTCGATCCGCAGAAGGAGCGATACTGGCTGCCGGTCGACCTGTATGTGGGCGGCGCGGAGCACGCGGTGTTGCACCTGTTGTACTCGCGGTTCTGGCACAAGGTGCTGTACGACCGCGGCCACGTTTCCACGGCCGAGCCGTTCCGGCGGCTCGTCAACCAGGGCATGATTCTGGGGGAGGCGGAGCTGACGGGGTATGTGGGCGGTCAGCCATCACCGGTCAGCAGTCAGCAGTCAGCGGCCGCCTCTGGCTCCCCGCCTTCGCAAGGGGCGACAGCCTCTGGCTCCCCACCTTCGAAAGGGGGGGCTGGGGGGGGGGCGATCGCGCCAGCGATCCCCGACCCCAATTCCGACCTCTGGGTTTCTGCGCGCTACGTGAAGGACGACGCCGATACTCGCACGGGCGAGCCGGTCACAGCCGTCCGCATCCCTGCGGAATTGGTTGTCAAGCAGGGCGACCAGTTCGTTCTCGCAGAGAATCCCGCGGTCGCCGTCGAAAGCCGCGCCTTCAAGATGTCGAAGTCGCGCGGCAACGTCGTCAATCCGGACCACGTCGTCTCGGAGTACGGGGCCGATTCGCTGCGGCTGTACGAGATGTTCATGGGCCCGCTGGAGCAGATGAAGCCCTGGAGCATGAGCGGCGTCGAGGGCGTCTATCGCTTTCTGGGCCGCGTCTGGCGGATGTTCATCGACGACCGGGCCGAAGACATCGTGCTGCACGCCGCCGTCCAGGACGTTGAGCCGGCTCCTGAGCAGCTTCGCGTGCTGCACAAGACCATCAAGGCCGTCACCGAGGACATCGAGAAGCTGTCATTCAATACGGCGATCAGCCGCATGATGGAGTTCACCAACGAGCTGGGCGGCCACGACCCGCGTCCGCGGTCCGTGCTGGAGCCATTCGTGCTGTTGCTCTCGCCGTTCGCTCCACACATCGCCGAAGAGTTGTGGCGCGCGCTGGGTCACGCCGATTCGCTGGCTTACGAGCCGTGGCCGGCTTACGACGAGGCGCTGCTGGCGGAAAGCGAGGTCGAGATCCCCGTGCAGGTAAACGGCAAGCTCCGCGGGAAGATCAAGGCCCCCGCCGACGCCGACGCTCAGGCGCTCGAAGCTCTCGCCGCCGCCGACCCGGCGATCGCCCGGCAACTGGAGGGTAAGTCGATCGTCAAGCGCGTTGTCGTACCGGGGCGGCTGGTGAATTTCGTGGTGAAGGGCTGACAATGGCGATCGCCCTCGCGCAGGGTTTGACGCTGTTCATCGGCCTGGCGATGGTCGGCGGGTCGCTCTTGAGCCTCAGCGGCCATCCGCACTGGTTCGTCCGCGGGTGGGACTACCCCCGCGTGCTGATTGCTTTTCTGGCGCTTGCGTCCGGCGGTGTCTATGCGGCCGCTTTCAGCCGCTGGGAGTGGTGGGAATGCGCCTTCCTGACCGTCGTCGTCGCCTGCGTCCTCTGGCAGTGCTGGATGATCCTGCCGTATACACCGCTCTGGCGCGTGCAGGTGCAGAGCGCGAAGTCCCGATCGGATTGTCCGCGACTGCGGCTGGTAATGAGCAACGTGCAGATGCACAGCGATCAGTTCGAGCGGTGGATGCGCGTCGTCGGTGAAGCCGACCCCGATCTCGTGCTGGCCGTCGAGGTTGACGACCGCTGGCTCCAGGCCATCGCCCCCTTCGCCGCAAACTACGAATGGTCGGTCGAGCAACCGCAGGACAACATGTACGGCATGCTGCTGCTGTCGCGGCGGAAGCTCATTGATCCGCGGGTGCGGTTTGTTGTCGAGGATGAGTACCCATCGATTGAAACCGACGCTGAACTGGCGGACGGCGTCCGCGTGCATTTCATCGGTGTGCACCCGCCGCCCCCGGAGCCGATCCGCGATCAGGACGCCGTCCCGCGCGACGCGGAGCTGGTGGTGTTCGGCCGCGAAATCGCCGATGCCGACCGGCCCACCCTCATCGCGGGCGACTTGAACGACGTGGCGTGGTCCCACACCACGCGGCTGTTTCAGCGGTTGAGCGGGCTGCTCGATCCGCGCCGCGGGCGGGGCCTGTACAATACCTGGCATGCCCGTGTGCCCATCGCGCGCGTGCCGCTCGACCACATTTTCCACTCGAACCACTTCACGCTGGTCGAGCTGCGGCGGCTGGCCTACGTTGGCTCCGACCACTTCCCCATGCTGGCCGAACTGCAGTACGAGCCGTCCGCCCGCCCCGAACAGCCGGCCGCGGCCGAGCGCACGGGCGAGGAACAGGCGGAAGCCCAGGAGAAGATCGATCTCGCCGAGGAGGAGAACGGCTATCCGGTTCGCAGCGATTTTCGGAAGCAGTAAGCCGTGAACGAAACGTCCTCTGCCCAACAGCCGGCCATCGCCTCCGCGGCGGCGGACGACGAGCTTTGGAACCGCGAGAGCGAAGCGACCCGGGCCACGCGCGGGCAGCGCGTGAGGGCGTACCTGGTGCACGTTTACACGGCCTCGGGCGTCGCCTTCGCGCTGCTGGCCGTCGTCGAACTGCTTTCGGACGCGCCGGACGCCCGCCGCATGTTCGCGTGGCTGGCGGCGGCCGTCTTTGTCGATGCCACCGACGGCGCGCTCGCCCGCGCCTGCCACGTGAAGACGCGCGTGCCGCACATCGACGGACGCACGATCGACGACATCGTCGATTACCTCACGTTTACATTTGTGCCGCTGCTGGCGGTGTGGCGTCTGGGCTGGTTGCCGGGGGGAACGGAAGCGGCGGCGCTGGCGTGGATCGTGCCGGCGATGATGGCGAGCCTGCTGGGCTTCGCCAATACGGGCGCCAAAGACGAACAGCAGGGCTTCTTCCTGGGCTTCCCGTCGTATTGGAACCTGTTTGCGTTCTACGCCGGCTGGTGGTCCACGCACGGTCTTGTGGGGCTATCGGCGGCGTTGCTCGTCGCCTTCACGATCCTGACCGTACTGCCCGTGCGCTTCGTCTATCCTTCGCTGGCACCGCACCCGTGGCGAATGCCGGTGCTCGTCGGGGCGGCTGTGTGGACGCTGGCGGTAATCGCGATGCTGCCGGCGTACCCGGACATTTCCGCCACGCTCGTATGGCTCTCGATCAGCTATCCGGCGGCATACGCAGCATTGTCGATGTACCTCGACGTCGCTGCCCGCCGACGCGGAAGCTGATCGCGACCGTTTAGCCGCGACTCGCCAGCGGAGCACTCTGTTGGGTGCCGCTCGCGACCTCGCTCCTCTGGCGAGTCGCGGCTAAACGGCGAGTCGCGGCACAATCTGACTATTTCGGACGTGGCGCTTCGACAGGCTCGGATGCCGAAGGAATCGACAGGCCTGTTGTCCGCGAGTGCGAGATACCAGTCGGAAGCGGCCGCAGTGATGGCCCCTCATCGTTCGGAAGCTTCGGCACGATTGCGATGCGGCCGACAGCAGCCACGGGCCGCCTTTGACGACCCAGGTCCTCCAGCGTGTCGAGACGTTGCGCAAGTTGTCTCAACATCGCCAACTCGTGCGCGCCATCGACGTTGGACGCTTCCAGATGTCCCTGACGCACCACTCCGCGACCGCCAGATTGCGGCGCGCCGGTGATCGGCGGCCCGCTCGCAGCCGACGGCGAATACAAGCCGCCGCCCAGCGGCAACAGCGCCGAAGGATCGAGAAACCTCGCCAGTTCGATGCGGCCCGCGACGTGAGTTTCCTCGCCGTCCTCTGAAGTCAGTCGAACCGTCCCGTCAGCGTCGACGGAGACATCCAGCGCATCGTGCGGGACCACGATCGGCGGAGTGAGCGGATGATCGCCTCCATTGGTCCGCAGCACGAGTCGGCCGTCCGCACTCCATTCCAAGCGTCCGCACCGCGTATAGGCGATCTGCTCGCCCGACTGCACCGGAAAGAAGCCGGCGCCTTCGATCGCCAGGTCGAGCGGCCGGCCCGTGCGGATGAGTGCCCCCTGGCGTATGTCGATGCGCGTCGCACAGGCCGCGGCGCCGGTGCCGAAGGCTGCCAGCCGCGGGTCCTTCCCCGCGCCGGCCTCCAGCGCCGACAGATAGTCGTACGGTCGTTCTTCAACGAGCACCATCGATCGCTTGAAGCCGGGCGTATCCGAATTCAACAGATTGTTGAGGGCCGTATGTTGGGCGCTTTCCAGCACGGCATGTCCTGCGGCCAGAAGCTCCGCATAGTCCCCCACGGCCAGCGGCGCCGGTGGATCGAGCACATCGGGCACGTCGGCGCCTGCAGACGGCTCGGGAAATGTCGAGATCGCGGGGCGATCGCGGTCCCGCCACAGTCGAAGAAGCTGACGCATATCCACGGGCGGCATGTCGCGCAATTGCTCGAGCCAGACCTCTCGCTCCAGATCGCTCGCGCCGGGGAGTTCTTCTTCAATGACCTCCAGGATCGCCGCATCGCCGGGCGCGGGAGGCAGCGGCGCGGCGTCACCCTCCGGCAAGCGGCCGGGCGTCTCCGTCCGCTGCGTCTCCTGCCAGGCGTGACGCGGCGTCGGGAGCCACCCGTCGGGGCGGCCTGTCAGAGCATCAACCGAACGGGACTGCTCCGGACCGGTGCGAAGAAGGGCTTCTGCGACGGGCACTGCAGGGGGCGCTGATGGCTCGCGTTCCCTCCAGCCGCGCTCCGCTGCGGTGGCCGCACGGGGAAACTGGACCATCAAAGGCCTGCCTGCCGAGCGGCCGACCAGCCACCAGCCGCCGGCGGCGCCCACCGCCGCGGCAATCGCGATTCCGAGTCCTGCGGCGAGTCGGCGTGCACGCATAAACGGTCCATCCCTGAACTGCGTCCTCGAATGAAAGGCCATTCCTGGCGAACGGCATTCCGCGGATGGGTTCATGTACCGGAAACAGCCGATCCGGGCAAGACCCGTCGCCGAATCCGCGATGCTGGAGCAGCAGAATGAGACGATTCCCGCAAGCACACCGCAGGCTGTTAACCCGTAGACGCCCGTGCCCGTGGGATGTAGAGTCGTCTCACTCGCCGCAGCGTGTCCCGGCGAGCCGAACGCACCTGCGGAAGTCGAGCGATGAACGAACAGCGCCACGTCATTCTCTCGTCGCCGGAGAACAGCGAGACGCCGCTGGCTCAGATGCACAGCCTGGTGACTCCCAACCGCCTGTTCTTCGTCCGCAACCACTTCGACGGGCCGACCATCGACCTTGCCTCGTGGAGGCTGCGTATCGGGGGCTGCGTCGAGAAGGAATTGGAGCTGACGTGGGAACAACTCGACGCGATGCCCCAGCGGTCCGTCTTTGCCACGATGGAGTGCGCCGGCAACGGCCGCTCATTTTTGCAGCCCGCGGTCTCGGGCGTGCAGTGGGGAGCCGGGGCGGTCGGACACGCCGAGTGGAGCGGCGTGCCGCTGGCGTTCGTCGTGAAGCGGGCGCGCCTCAAACCAGAGACCTGCGAACTGGTCTTTGAAGGGGCCGACTCGGGGACGGAGACCGGCCATCCGGAACCAATGCCCTTCGCCCGCAGCATGCCGCTTGCAAAGGCCTGCGACGAATCGACATTGCTGGCGCTGCGGATGAACGGCGAGCGTCTGGAGCCGGAACACGGGCTCCCGCTGCGCCTGCTCGTGCCGGGATGGTACGGCGTCGCCTCCGTCAAATGGTTGACCCGCATCGAGGCCGTGAGGACGCCGTTCGAGGGCTACTTCCAGACGGTGAAGTACGTTCGGCAGCGTCGCACCGGCCGCGGAGTGGTGACGGAATCGGTGGGGCCAATGCCGGTCAAATCCGAGATCGTGCGGCCCCGCGACGCGTCACAGATTGGGATCGGGGCCACGCGGATCTTCGGGATGGCCTGGGCCGGCGAGCAGGCCGTCGAGGCGGTGGAAGTCAGCACCGACGGCGGCGTCAGTTGGCAGCGGGCCGAATTGATCGGCCCTCGCGCCCCGCACTGCTGGAACCTCTGGGAGTATCTGTGGGAAGTGGTGGCCCCCGGCGAGCACACGCTGCTGTCGCGCGCGATCGCTGCCGACGGCCGCGTGCAGCCCGCCCGTCACGATCCGGACTGCGGCGGCTACCAGATCGACTTCAGCCGCCCCACGACGGTGCGGGTCGATCCCACCCTGCGCAGCGACGACATCCTCGGCGACCGCGAGGCCCTGCAAGCGTCATTGCAGGAAATGGCGGAGGAACGCTTCCGCATGAGACTCGACGTTGAGCTCGCGCTGACACATGGCGCAGGGATCTGAGCCTGCCAAGTGCGTCGCGTAGTGTGGATTTAAATCCACACGACCAACCCGTCGGCGATCAGTCCTCCTGGATCGTCTTCAACAACCTCGTCAGGCGTTCGACGACCTCCGGATGGTCTGCGTACACGTTGCGGGTTTCGGAGGGATCGGAGTCCAGGCGATAGAGTTGCCCCGGCGGTCCGCCTTCGACAGCGGGGTCGATTTCCCGCGGCGTGGTGAACCCGCCCGAGCCGCGGTGCGGGATCAGCTTCCACGGCCCCTGGCGAATGGCGAACACGCCCCACAACGAGTGATGCACCGCGAACTCGCGCACCGGCTGCTCCGGTTTGGCCTGGAGCAGCGCCGGCAGGATGTTGCGGCTGTCCGGCCCGGCACCCTGCGGCAACTTTGCACCGACGATCGCCGCGCACGTCGCCAGAAGATCGGTGAGTTCCACAAGCTCGCCACTGACCGCGCCCGCGGGCGTTCGGCCCGGCCAGCGGACGACAAACGGCACACGGTGGCCGCCTTCCCAGATATCCGCTTTCGTGCCGCGCAGGTGCGCGTTCCCCTG
>JAHWKJ010000314.1 GCA_019347905.1 Planctomycetota bacterium | reverse complement strand
TGAATCAACGACTTGCGACGGACCACACCCCGGGCATCAACCCATCCGCGTCGATAAACGATCCGCGGTGATCCCTGGAGGTTGTCATGGCTCGCTCAGTTTCAATCGTCGCGTTCGACCTCGCCGCGGCGGAATGGCAGGCTGTCGACCAATCGATCGACGATGCATTCGGCGAGCTGGAATCGCGCGTTCTGAAGGCTCGACCCGACCTGACCTCACGCGCCGAAAGAGTACAGGCGGCTCGATTCCACTTCAATTACCGCGCCTTCGACCCGCCCGCTGAAAGTGAGAACGTCGAGCCTCTCGTCGTCGGCATCCGCTTTGAGCCCGGCGATGGTGGCATCCACATCGCCGGCGACATCTGCACCGAGGAATCGGGACGAATTCTGTATGATGAGCGTTGCGAGGCTCAACTGGCCGGATCGGCAACCGAGGTCGCGGTCGTCGCCGGCGACATTGCACGCCGCCTCGCCGCACAGCATGGCGTGATCCTCGACTATTTCGGTGCGGCGCCGCAGTAGCGGCGGGCCAGTCACTTTCTGAGCCGCTGGAGGGTCGTGCCGTCGCAGTGTTTTTTTTCCGCGGCGTCATTTATTGTGGTGATGCACCGTGAGACCACAATCGTCCCTGTCACGTGCCGCGGGGGCGATTCTGCGGCTGCCTGACTTGAGGTTCGATCCACTGCTGGAGTCATCCGTGACGATTTCGCGACGAAAGTTCCTGGGTTCGTCCGCCGCGATCGCGGCTGGCTTTTTCGGGCTGCGGGGGTACGTCTCGCAGACTGCCGCCGGTGCGGCGTCGGAGGACGCGTTCGGCTACGGCGAGCTCGTGCCGGACCCGCTGGGAGTGCTCGATCTGCCGCGAGGGTTCAGCTATCGGATCATCGGCACGCGCGGCGACGAAATGGACGATGGCCTCTTGTTGCCGGCCGCGGCTGACGGCATGGCGACCTTTGCCGGTCCCGACGGGCTGACGATTCTCATCCGCAATCACGAGCTGACGCCCGACCGGCCCGGGGCCTTCGGCTCCAACAACGAGCGACTCGGACGCATCGAAAAGGAGCGGTTGTACGACTACGGGCAGGGCGAAACGCCCTCGACCGGCGGCACCACGACCGTCGTCTACGACACCAAGCGGCAGAAGGTCGTGCGGCAGTACCTCAGCCTCGCCGGCACCATGCGGAACTGCGCCGGCGGCCCCACGCCGTGGGGAAGCTGGATCACCTGTGAAGAGACGGTCGCCAAAGCCGGCCGGGACGACAAGAAAGATTTTGTCGCCGAGAAGGACCATGGTTACGCGTTCGAGGTTCCGGCCAGTGCCGAGCCGATGACGGCCGATCCCGTGCCGCTCAAGGACATGGGCCGCTTCAACCACGAGGCCGTCGCGGTGCACCCGAAGACGGGCATCGTCTACGAGACGGAAGATCGCGGCGACGGATTGATCTACCGCTTTCTGCCGGACAAGCAGGGCGAACTGTCGGCCGGCGGGCGGCTGCAGGCGCTGGTCTTGCGCGACCGGCCGTCGGCGGAGACGCGGAACTGGAAGCCGCAGGTCGAGGGTATCGAAGTCGGGCAGCCCCTGCCGGTCGAGTGGCTCGACCTCGAGGAAATCGATTCGCCCAAAGACGACCTGCGGGAGCGCGGGTTCGCGGCCGGTGCGGCCCAATTCGCGCGCGGTGAAGGCATGTGGCACGGACGCTGGGACGGCACCGACCACATCTTCTTCGCCTGCACCAACGGCGGCCGCAAACAAAAGGGGCAGATCTGGCGCTACACGCCTGCGGCCGCCGAAGGAACGCCGGAGGAACAGAAGGCGCCGGGGAAGCTGGAGCTGTTCGTCGAGCCGAACGATTCGCAGGTGCTCGACAGCGCCGACAACCTCACCGTTTCACCGTGGGGCGATCTGATCGTGTGCGAAGACCGCTCGGGCGCAACGGTGCGGCTGTTGGGCATCACGCCGCAGGGGCGGCTGTATGTGTTTGGCCAGAACCGTGTGAACACGGAATTCGCCGGCTCCGTCTTTTCGCCCGATGGCAGCACGCTGTTCGTCAACATGCAGGGCAAAGGGCTGACGGTGGCAATCACCGGCCCATGGCACGAGCCGGTGTAGCCGCGAAGGCGCGCTGCCCGTTGGGCAGCGGCTAAACGGGCAGCGGCTGGACGGCGGCCCGGATTACGCGGATTCGGCGGTTTCGGCCTTCGCCGCGGCGGCTGAAGCTTCCAGATCGACGAAGGGGCTGACGCGCCGCGCCTTCTGCAGGAGTGCGTTGCGTTCGCTGCGGCTGTCGGCCTTGGCGAACCGCTCCCGCAGCTTCTTGAGTTTCACGCGCCGCTTGCGGCGGCGGGCCAGTTCGCGCGAGCGTTCGATGCGTCCCATGGATCGGCAGCTTGTGTACGTTCTTGTGCGGTGAAACGTGAGAACCGCGATTTGTCACATTTAGCAGCCGGCCCCGCGGGCGTCAACCGCCGGAACTTGGCACCGCCACGGCGGATCGGGTATCGTGAGCGCGACCTGCCGCGGGGAGTGCCTTGCTGGCGCGGCGGGCTATGGGGTGGATTCGCCGCAGCGGGTGACATGAGGAGATCGTCAATGAAGCTCGCCGTCTTGTCGCTGGGTCTGATCGGTTCTGCCGCGCCTCTCATGGCTGGCGATCTCGTGTACGTGTCGGTGGGAGGCGAGCGGCGGATCGCCATCTTCGAGCAGCAGGCCGACGGAAGTCTGAAGCCTGCGGGGAGCGCGGAACTCAGCGGCGCGCCGGGGGCTCTCGCCGTCGACCCGGAGCGGCGGTTCCTGTTCGCCTCGCTGCGCTCGAACGGGCGGCTGGCGAGCTTCGCCATCGGTCCGGCCGGCGAACTCAAACTTCTCGGCGAGATCGATGCGAAAGACAACGCGGCCTACGTCGCCACCGATCGCACCGGCCGCTGGCTGCTTTCGGCCTACTACGGCACGGGCCGCGTGGCTGTGCATGCGATCGACGAGAACGGACGGCTGCGGCCCGAGCCGGTTGCGTCGGTCGAGACGGCGAAGAATGCCCACGCGATCGTCACCGATTCCGCCAATCGGTTCGCGTTCGTGCCGCACACCGGTCCCAATGCCGTATGGCAGTTCCGCTTCGACGTTGCGACCGGAACACTCGCGGCCAACGACCCGCCGAAAGTGAGCGGGCCCGACGGAGCCAGTCCGAGGCACATTGTCTTTCACCCGCGGCTTCCGGCAGCCTACACCAGCAATGAATTGGGCAGCAGCGTTACGCTGTGGAGCTTCGATGGCGAAGCCGGGACGCTCAGTCCGATCCAGACACTGTCGACGCTGCCGGAGGGCTTCGACGGCTCCAACACGTGCGCCGATGTCCAACTGACGCCGGATGGCCGCTACGTGTACGTTTCGAACCGCGGCCACGACAGCCTTGCGGGCTTCGCGATCGATGAGCGCGACGGCCGTCTGAAGAGCCTGGGGCAGACGCCGACGGAAAGGACG
Organism: Planctomycetota bacterium; assembly: GCA_019347905.1. Classification (GTDB taxonomy): domain Bacteria; phylum Planctomycetota; class Planctomycetia; order Planctomycetales; family Planctomycetaceae; genus JAHWKJ01. The sequence continues at coordinate 4,177 of JAHWKJ010000314.1, read as the reverse complement.
CCGCGCTCGTTCGCGATCGATGCGGCAGGCGCCCACGTGTACGGCGCCGGACAGGCCTCGGGGAAACTGGCTGCGTATCACATCGGTAAGGATGGCGGACTGGAGCGCTTCGCCACGTACGACGTTGGCAGCGGACCGACGTGGGTGCAGGTGGTCGGGCGCCGGGATGGCGCGAAAGGGCGGGTCCCTTAGGCCCGCGAAGAGGCAAGCCCCGCCGCAGACGTTTTGTACGTTGGCGAATTGGTTGCTGACTTCGCTGGCGATCGGTGGCTGACTTCTGATCTCTGACTTTTGACCGCTGACTCATGGCCCTGTTCGACAAGCTCAAAGGCGCGCTCAGCAAGACCAAGACGCTGCTGCGCACCGACGTTCGCGACCTGTTCAGATCGGGGGAGATCCTCGACGAGTCGCGGCTGGCGGTGTTCGAGAAGGCGCTGATCGAATCCGACATGGGAGTGGCCGCCGCCGACAGCATTATCTCGGAGCTGCGCGAGCAGCACGGCGGACGAACGGTGCAGATCGACGCCGTGTGGGGCACCGTCAAGACGCAGTTGCGGGCGCTGTTGGCCGGCGAAGGCGAGGCGAGGTTCGACGCGGCCGATCCGCTCTCTCCGCTGCAAATGGCCGCCGGCGGGCCGACGGTGATTCTCGTCGCGGGCGTCAACGGTGTCGGCAAGACGACCTCCATCGCCAAGCTGGCTCACTTTCTGCAGAAGAACGGCAGGAGCGTGTTGCTCGCCGCCGGCGATACATTCCGGGCCGCGGCGGTCGAGCAGCTTACGCTGTGGAGCCAGCGGCTGGGCTGCGAAATCGTGACCAAGCCGCAGGGCAGCGACCCGGCCAGCGTCGCGTACGCCGGCTGCGAGCGTGCGGCCGAAGCCGGCATCGACTGCTGCATCGTCGATACCGCCGGCCGTTTGCAGACGCACAAGAACCTGATGGAAGAGCTGGGGAAGATCCGCCGCGTGATCGAGAAGCGGGTCCCCGGCGCCCCGCAGGAACGGCTGCTGGTGCTCGATGCCACCACCGGCCAGAACGGCATCAGCCAGGCCTCGAGCTTTTCCGAAGCCATCGACTGCACTGGGATCATCCTGGCGAAGCTGGACGGCACGGCCAAGGGCGGCGTGGTCGTGGCCATCCGGCAGAAGATGGGCATGCCCGTCAAGTACGTGGGCGTGGGCGAGAAAATCGACGACCTGCAGGTGTTTGACCCGGACGACTTCGTCGAAGCTCTGTTCACCACATGAGCAGGAATTGAACAGGAGCGAACGAAGGCAACGGAGTGCAATCGCAACGCTGCGGTTTCTCAAAGCTCCGTTTTCTCCGTTGCCTTCTGTTCCATAGACATCATGACCGCACGGCGTCATCCGTTGCTGCCGGTCGCAGTTTGCCTTTCAGGCGGTATCCTCTGCGATCGGTGGGTCGGGCTGCCATTTCTTGCGTGGCTCGCTGCCGGGCTCGCCGCTGCGGTTTTGTGGATGGCGCTGTTCACACTGCGCAGATCGCGGGCCGCAGCGGCGGTGCTGCTCATCGGTTTTGTGGCGGCTGGCGGCGCGCGACACCATGCCGCGTGGTCGACGGCCGCGAGTGATGATGTCTCGCTGTTCCTGGCTGAAACCGCGCGGCCGGTGCGATTGACGGCGAGAGTTGTCTCCGCACCGGAAGTGCGACTGCCGTCCGCGGATTCGATGCGCTCGGCCTGGCCGCGGCCGCCCATCACGACGTGCGTGCTCTCGTGCCGCTCGATCCACACGGCGAACGGACGCGTGGAGACCTCCGGTCGGGCGCGGTTGCGCGTCTCCGGCATCCTCGACGCGGTGGAAGTGGGGGACGAGGTCGAGGTGCGGGGATGGATCGGCCCTCCGCCGGGCCCGCAGAACCCCGGTGAGTTCGACTACCGTAAATACCTCCGGCGGCAGGGGATCCGCAGCGTGGTCTATGCTGGACATCCGGCGGCCGTGACGCGAGTGGGCTCAGCCACCGGGTTGTGGATCGACCGTCCGCTCGCGCGGCTGCGCGAACGATGGCGGGGTGATCTCGAGGCGACTTTGGACGAGCGCACGGCGGGCATCGCCGCAGCACTGCTGCTGGGCGACCGGACGGAGATGACGGACCAGGTCCGCGACTCGTTCGCGGAGAGCGGCATGATGCACGTGCTGGCCGTTTCGGGCCTGCACGTCGGCATTCTGGCGGTGCTGGTGTGGTTCGTCTGCCGCAGCGCCGACGCGCCGATCGTCGCGACTTCGCTGATCGTCATCGGAGTGACGGTCCTGTACGCGCTGATTGCCGGCGGGCGGCCGCCCGTGGTGCGGGCGGCGGTCGTGGTGACGGTGTGGATGGCGGGCCGGCCGTGGTACCGGCAGGCGCCGCCGCTGAACGTGCTTGCGGCCGCCGTCCTTGTCGTCCTGGCGTGGCGGCCGACCGACCTGTTCGACACGGGAGCGCAGCTTTCGTTTCTGGCCGTCGGCGGTATCCTCTGGTGGCACAGCCTCGCGCCGCGTCGGCGGAACTCGGTCGCGCTGCCCGAAGGCGCATTCGCGTCGGCGAGAAGACGACTCGTTTCCGCCATTGCCAGCGGCTATGGGCTGAGCGCGGCAATCTGGGTCCTGACTGCGCCTGTCATCGCATCGAGCTTTCAGCTCGTCTCGCCCGTGGGACTGGTCATCAATGTGCTGTTGATCCCGCTGGTGACGCTGGTGCTGTGGGCTGGATTTGCCTTCCTCGTCGCTTCGATCGTGCTGCCGCCGGTGGCAGGCATCCTGGCGCTCGTGGTGGATGTCGGCCTTGGCTGGCTGCTGGGAGTCGTCGATGCCGCCTCGTCACTGGACCTGGGGCACCGCTACGTGAGCGGACCGGCGGCATGGTGGCTGGCGGGTTTCTACGCGGCGCTTGTGTTGACGTTGCTGCCGCGCACGCTCATGCCGGCACTGACGCCGCTACGCCGGGGCGTGGTGGTGGGCGTGTGGGTCGTTGCCGGTCTTGGAATGGGGTTCAGCGATGTCCGGCCGTCGGGACTGCGCTGCACGGTGCTTTCGGTCGGCCATGGATTGGCTGTGCTGGTGGAGTTTCCGAACGGCCGGACGCTGCTGGTCGATACGGGTGCTCTCGACGACGGCCGCCGGGCGGCGAAGGTGGTGCGGGGCGCGCTGCTCGACTATGGACGCTCGCACATTGACGCCGTCGTGATCACCCATGCCGATCTCGATCACTTCAACGGTGTGCCAGATCTCGTCGACGAGGTGCCCGTGGGCACCGTCTGCGTCGCGCGCTCATTTCTCGACCTTCGCCAGTCGGAAGTGGAGCGCGTCTGCGAGACCGTCGTGCGCAGCGACATTCCGCTGCGGTTCGTCGCCCGCGGCGATCGCCTGCCGCTCGACGACGCGGCCCTCGTCCGCGTGCTGCATCCGCCGGAAGACGAGCGATTCGAAAGCGACAACGCGAACAGCGTCGTGCTGTCGATCGAGTATGCCGGGCGACGACTGCTCTTGTGCGGCGATCTGGAAGAAGACGGTCTCGATGCGTTTCTGTCTGCGCCGCCGACACCTGCAGATGTGCTGCTGGCACCGCATCACGGCAGCCGGGCGGCCAACACGCCGGAACTGGCGGCGTGGGCGCGGCCGCGATTCGTCGTCGCCAGCCGCGGCCGCACGACCGCGCCCGTGGACCTGGCGGCGGTGTATGGTCCGTCGGCCCACGTGTATTCGACTGACCGGGATGGAGCGGTGACGATTTTGATTGCGGCCGATGGGCGGCTGACGTGTGAGCCTTACACCGGACGCGCGGCATCGAGGGAGTGAGGCGGAACAAGCAAGGCTGCTTGTTCTACGTGGCGGCGCCGATGGGTTCGCGGGCGGCGATCAGTGCGTCGAGTTCCTCCTTCAGTCGCGGCAGGATTTCGTCGTAGGGATACGCCCCGAGTTCCTCGCTCCCGCGCTTCAGGTTGACGAAATTGGGCGCACACCACAGGCCAAGGTCGGCGTCATCGGTCTCGCCGGGGCCGTTCACGCGGCAGCCCATGACGGCGATCGTGATCGCGTACTCGCGGGCGTAGGCGGTCATCTCCTTGACCTGCTGGGCCAGTTCGACGAAGGCCTCGTTCTCCACGCGCGAGCAGCTCGGGCAACTGATGATGTTGAGCGTGTCGAGCCCGAAGTCGACGAACGAGCGGACGCGGCCA
>JAHWKJ010000313.1 GCA_019347905.1 Planctomycetota bacterium | reverse complement strand
TCCTATCACGCCTGAAAATGAAGCCTGACCCCTTTTCTCCCCCCTTTTCTCCCCCGCGGTCGGCCACGGGCACGGAGGGTCGATTCCAGTCCAAGCGCCTCGACGGTGCGCAGGCACCAGGTATCGTCTCCGAAAGGACTGCCACGCTGGACGCTGCGCCGAATGGCCGCCAGTTCCTGTTCCGTCTGCGGCCGCTCCACGTGCGATCGCCATTGGGTGGAGCAAAGGGGACAGGTCGGACAGGTCCATTTGCTTCATCCGTTTCGGCTCGGGGTAATGTGAGAGGCGTCGCGGGCGCGTCAGGTGTGGGCGCCTCACACGTCGAACTCCTGACCAAACCGCGGGACGTGCGGGTCGTCGTCGCAGGCGTCGCGGATGAGGGTGGACAGCGCGCGGGCGGCAGGGGGTTCGCCGTGCACCAGAAAGGCCTGGCCGGCGCCGCCGCGGTGGGCCAGTTCGTCGAACCACCATTTGAAATCGACGGCGTCGGCGTGGGCGGAGAGGCCGTTCAGGACTTCCACCTGCGCCCGCAGTGGGTATTCGCGGTCGAAGATTTTCACTCGTGGCTGCCGCTCCACGAGTGCGCGGCCCAGGGTGCCCTCGGCCTGGAAGCCGATGATCGCGATTGTGTTTCGCTCTTCGGCGACCGCGTGCTTGAGGTGGTGCCGCACTCGGCCGTTTTCGCACATGCCGCTGGCGGAGATGACGACGAACGGGCCGAGGCGGCGGTTGAGGGAGGCGCTTTCCTGCTGCGAGCGGAGGTAGCTCAGCTTGGTGAAGTGGAAGAGGTCGTCGTCGGCGATTACTGCTGATTCCGTTGAGTGAAGCGGCCCGCGTGGATTGAAATCCACGCTACGGGGCTTCGCGGGTCGCTCGTCGCTTGTGACCCCCCCTGGCCCCCCCTTAGTAAGGGGGGGAAAGTTGGGGGCCGTTCCAGTAAGGGGGGGAACGGCAGGGTTCGCGTGTTCGTCGAAGATGCCGCGGTGTGCGCGGTACACGTCGGTCAGACGCATGGCCAGGGGGCTGTCGACGAAGACCGGGATCGGCGGCAGCAGCCCCGCTTCGGTCAGCTCGTTGAGGTAGTAGACGATTTGTTGCGTGCGGCCGAGTGCGAAGGCGGGGATGATGACGCGGCCGCTGCTATCTGCCGCGCGGGTGATGATCGAAAGCAGCTCGGCTTTCAGGTCCGAGGGCGGCGGGTGCACGCGGTTGCCGTAGGTGCACTCGCTGATCAGCACGTCGCAGCCGTCGACCGGCTCAGGATCGCGCAACAGCGGCAGGTTGCGGCGGCCCAGGTCGCCGGTGAACACCAGCCGGCGGATGTCGCTGCCCTCGCCGATCTCCAGTTCCGTAATCGCCGAACCGAGGATGTGCCCGGCATCGGAGAAACGCAGCCGCACGTCGGGCGAGAGCTCGTGCCAGTGGCCGTAGTCGAGCGTCTCGAACAAGCGCGTGGCGTGGCGTGCGTCGTCTTCGGAGTAGAGTGGCTCAATCGACGGATGACTGGCGGCGAGGTGCGTGGCGAGGTAGCGCGCGTCTTCCTGCTGAATGCGGGCGCTGTCGCGGAGCATGATGGCCGCCACGTCGGCTGTCGCCGGCGTAGCGAAGATTGCCCCGCGAAAGCCGGCGCGGTACAGGCCCGGCAGATTGCCGCAGTGGTCGATGTGGGCGTGCGACAGGATGACCGCGTCGAGCTTCGGCGGATCGCAGCGGAAGCGTTCGTTTTTCGCCCGCGCCTGCGCCCGGTGCCCCTGGAAGAGGCCGCAATCGAGCAGCAGCCGCCGGCCGGCGTATTCGATCAGGTGCTGGCTGCCGGTGACCTCGCCGGCAGCGCCGAGAAACGTGATTTTCACGTCGGCGGCCTCAGGGTTGCGGTCGGATGCGATCGCGGGCCGCGCGGAATTCCTGGATGCTGACGCCGCCGTCGCCGTCATTGTCGAGCCGATCGAACGCGCGCCGCATGGGTTCGGGGGCTTCGGCCCGCGAGAGCTTGCCGTCGCCGTCGCCGTCGTAGCGGGCGAACAACCGTTCGGCGAGGCTGGCAGTATCGGAGGTGTCGCCGGCGGCGCTTTCGTCACGCGGCGGGGCGGCCGAGGCAGATGCCGCTTCGGCCGTGCCCCGGCGTGGGAGTGCCGGGGCACGCAAAGCCTTTGCCCCGGCCACCCCGCCGCCGGGGCCGAAGCCCATCAGCTCGCCCACGTCGAGGCCGCCGTCGCCGTTGCGGTCGAGGTCGTCGAACTTCTTCGCGGCGGCGGCCCATTCTTCGCGGCTGAGGCGGCCGTCGCGGTCGGCATCGAGGATGCGCAGAAACGCCGGTCCGCGCGGGCCGCCTTCGCCGGCGCCGGGTGCGGCTGGCACCAGCCGCCGCAGTTCCTCGATGCTGACTTCTTCCTTGCCGATGTGGTCGAACAGCGGCTTGATCCGCCCGCGGAGGTTTTCCGGCACTTCCTGGAGAGTCAGCTTGCCGTCGCCGTCCGTGTCAAAGCGCTCGATGACGTCGAGCAGTCGCGGTCGGCCGGCGTTCTGCTTGAGGGCCGCGGTAAATTCTGCGCGGGTCAGCTCGCCGTTTTCGTCCGCATCGCCGCCGCGGAGCAGCCGCTCGAAGAAGGGAGCGCGATCGTCTCCGGCTTCGGCGGCGGTCAGCTTGCCGTCGCCGTTGGTGTCGAGCCGCTTGAAGACCTCGTTCGCCGCGGCGTCGGCATCCGGCTGTTTCACTTCCGGTTCGTCCGGCTGCTCGGCGGCCGGGGCGGGCGAATCCGGCTCGCGGTCGTCGGCCGGCGCGACTGTGACAGATTGAGCACAGGCAACCACCAGGCCGGTCAGCAGGAGCGATGGCAGGCGCATGACGTTCTCCGTTGAGACACAGCCCGAGCTGTGCGGGGCGGCGCAGTCTGACCGTTGGCAAAACACCGACTGCCAACAATCGAGTCTACCCGCATCAGCGGCGTCACTCCATGGCCGGTCCTTCCGCGGCCGCAGCGCGGACGGCGACGATGTCCCTCTCCAGTTGCCGCCGGAGCTCATCGGCGTCGGCAAAGGTCTGCGTGTCGCGGAGACGCGCGAGGAAGTCGACCTCCACGCGACGGCCGTAGAGTTCTCCCGCGTAGTCGACGAGATGGACTTCCACTTTGCGGCGCTCATCGGCGAAGGTCGGATTGGGACCCACATTCACAGCGGCGGGAGTCCTTGAAGGGGTCAGACCCCTTTGCGGCTCACCAATTTGCCCACGTGCTGTATCGCTCGCCCGCAAAGGGGTCTGACCCCGTTCGGCGAGCGGAGCCTGTGCATCGTCGAGGTGTGCCACGCCGGCATAGACGCCGTCGGCGGGCAGCATGGTTTCGACCTCGGCGAGATTGGCCGTCGGGTAACCCAGCGAGCGGCCGCGGCCGGCGCCGGCGACGACTGTGCCTGCCAGGCGATACGGCCGCCCCAGCATCCGCCGGGCCAGCGCCACGTCCCCCGCGCCGATTGCGCGGCGGACCGCGCTCGACGAAACCAACTGCCCGCCGGTGCTCACGGGCGGAACGACGTCGAGCGTCAGCCCCCACTCGTCGCACAACTCCCGCAGCGTGCCCACGTCGCCGGCGCGGTCGCGGCCGAAGTAGAAGTTCGGACCTTCCACCAGTCCCCGGGCGGCGAGCTTCCCGCGCACGATCCGCTCGAAGAATTCACGCGGCGTGAGGTTCAGAAACTCGCGATTTGTCTCGTAGACGATCGCCGACTCCACGCCCTGCGCCGCCAGCAGCCGCAGCTTCTCTTCCAGCACTGTCAGGCGGGGCGGAACGGCTTCCGGACGCAGGAGCTGGACCGGGTGCGGCTCGAACGTCACGACCACCGACGGCACGGCAACCTGGGCGGCGTGCCGCACCAGCGACGCCAGCATCCGCTGGTGCCCCAGATGCACGCCGTCGAAGTTGCCGATGGCCACAAAGCCGCCGCGGCATTCGGGGGCGTCGAAGTTGTGGAATCGCTGCATACGGAATTCGACTGATGGCCGCGTGGGATCTGCGGTATAATCGATCGACCGCCGCGACGAAAGCGGGCGAAGCCGGAGGCTGAACGATGACGATTTCCACCATCCAGGATCGTTACGGGCTGACGGGCCTCTTGATCTTCGAGAACAGAGCCGTTCGTTGAAGGCATGGTCCTCGTCCCCAACCGGGGCGACAGTGGGCTGGTCGCCAAGGCGGTCGAGAAAGTGCTCATGAACTGGCGGAATGAGCACGGTGCGGCACCGGTTCAGGCGAAGATTGGGAAGAACGACCTGTGAACGACTGCCGCAGTGATACCTGCTTGCGTTTTCACGGCAGCTCGCCGCGATAGCGTTCGACTTTCTCGGGGTCGAGCTCGATGCCCAGCCCGGGCCGGTCGGGGATCTGCAGGCAACCATCGTCGCCGAGGCGGAACGGGTCGACCGTCAGATCCTCGATGTAGGCCGTCGGCGTGAGGTACTCCACGTAGCGAGCGACGGGCATCGCCGCGGCAAGCTGCAGGTCGGCGGCCAGGCCCACGGCGGTGTTCCAGCCGTGCGAGACCATCTGCACGTTGTGGTCGAAGGCCATCCAGGCGATCCGCCGCGACTCGCTGAGGCCGCCGTTCTTCGTGCAGTCCGGCTGGATGATGTCTACGGCCCGCTGCTCGATCCACGGCATGAAGGACTGCCGCCGCGTCAGCACTTCGCCGCCGGCGATGGGCACGGGCGACTGCCGGGTGAGCTCGATGTAGCCGGCGAGGTCGTCCGGCGGCAGCGGCTCTTCGAACCAGGTGATGTCGTAGTCGGCGAGCATTTTCGCCGTCTCGCGGGCCCAGTTGAGGCCGTGCGGCCAGAACTGCTCGCTGCCGCCGGCGTCCACCATCAGTTCGACTCTCTCGCCCACGGTGTCGCGGGCGGTGCGGACGAGCAGTTCATCGAACCGCCGGCTGCGCCGCCCGAACGGCCGCCAGCCCAGCTTGATGGCGCGGAAGCCGTGGGCGACGGTGTCTTCGAGCCGGCGCCTGAGCGCGTCCGGCTCGTCGAACAGGATCGAGCCGTAGGGCTTGATCGACGTGCGGTAGTTCCCGCCCAACAGCCGCGAGACGGGCTGCTTCGTCGCCTTGCCGAAGATGTCCCACAGGGCGATGTCGAGACCGCTGATGGCGTGCTCGACGGCTCCGCCGCGGCCCTGCCAGAAGGTCGCCTGCCGCAGCTTCTCGGTGACGCGTTCCGGCTCAAGGGCCGTCTCGCCATCGAGCAGCGGCCACAACAGCTTGAGGGCGCCCGCCGTGAGTGCGCCCGAGGTGTAGACGCTGCCGACGCCGGAGAGGCCTTCATCCGTGGAGACTTCGAGCAGCGTATGCAGGTTCTCCTGCGGCTCGTGCCCCTGCGGCCAGCCGCCATCGGCCGTGGCGCCCGTGAGGGGGATGACTTCGACGTTGACGATTTTCATGCGTGGACGTCTCGTAACCCACGTGTCAATCGACGCACGCGATCGCGCGTACCGCCTCGTCGAAGGGGACAGCCCCATCGACCAGACGCACCGGCCACCGCTGCTCGCGCCCGTCCACAGTCATGACAATCTCGGCCATGCACTGTGGCAACCGGGGCGTATCGCGGAACATGATGAAGCCCGGGCCGATTTGCGCCAGTCGGTATTCACTGCCCTCGACCACCAACTTCAGCTCGACGTCCGAAGAGTATCGCTGGAGAATCATCGTGGATCCTGCACTCGAAGATGCCAGGCAGCGGGCAGAGGTGTACGCAGCTTCCCGCGGCCGACGTTTCGCGGAGCTCTTGGGGTGGGGCTACGACGGCATCGTCCTTCAGACTACGTCCAGCACGGCCGTCAAAGCGCTCAAGCACGCATTACTGTTCCAGCGCGAGCGAGACGCATACGTTCGGCTTGCCGATGCCGGCGTCAGTCAGGTCCGCGAATTCTCTGTACCAAAGCTGATCGACTTTGACAACGATCTGTGGGTCGTCGAGATGACCATCGTCTCGCCACCGTGCGTGCTCGACTTCGCCGGCGCGATGCTCGACCGCAATCCGTTTCTGGACTTCACCGAAGAACAATACGCGGAGTGGGAAGCGGAGAAGCGGGACGAGTTCGAGGATCGCTGGGAGACTGTCGGCATGGTGATGGCCGCGCTGCGGCGGCACGGCGTCTACCTCACGGACGTGCGGCCCAGTAACATCAAGTTTCCGGCCGACGACGAGGACCTGCCTCCATCACCCCCGCCGTGCTAAAATGATGTGCGGACGCACGCGTTGCGAGGATTTGCCGTGAAGCTGACTGACCCCGCCGTCGAGATCGAATACCCGGAATCGGATGGCAAGCCGATGGGCGAAACCGATCTGCACCGCTGGTGGATGTTCCGCCTGATCCACATCCTCGAGCACCGTTATCGCAACCAGCGCGTGTACGTCTCGGGCAACCTCATGGTGTATTACGAGGAAGGCCAGCCGCGGAAGAGCGTTGCCCCGGACGCCTTCGTCGTCAAGGACTGCGACCCGGGCTTCCGCCGCGTATTCAAGATCTGGCAGGAAGGCCGCCGGCCGAACGCCGTGTTCGAGGTCACCTCGCGCAGCACGAAGCCGGAGGACCTGGTGTTCAAGCCGAAGACCTACGCTCACATTCAGGTGGCGGAGTATTTCCTGTACGATCCGACGGCCGAGTATCTACGACCGCCGCTTCAGGGCCATCGGCTCGAGGGTGGAGACTACTGCCCCATTGAGCCCGACGCGACCGGCGCGCTGGTTTCGGAAGAATTGGATCTGCTGCTGAGGCTGGAAGGATCCGAACTCGTTCTGTTCGACCGGACCACCGGCGAACGGCAATTGACTCCTCAGGAGGCAGCGGAGCAAGCGGCTCGCGCCGCCAGTCAAAGAGCGAACGCGGTCGAGGAACGGGCGCAGGCGGCCGAGGAAAGGGCGGATGCGGCCCGTGAAAGGGCCGCCGAGGCGGAAGGGCGTGCGGCCGAGGCAGAACGCACGCGAGAGGCCGAACGCGCCGCCCGCGAAGCCGCGGAGGCCGAACTCGAACGATTGCGACAGCTTCTCCGCGGATCTGGAGAAGTCTAGCTGCCGTGCGGCTGGACGACGTTGGGGACCCGCCCTGCCGCTACCACGGCACTTCCATGCGGTTGACGATCTGCCGGGCCAGATCGTCGATGACGCGCTGCCGCGCCGTGGCCAGTGACTGGCCGACTTCCGGGGCGAAGGCTGCCGTCGAGAGGAATTGGGCCGTCGCCGCGGGGATCGCGATCTCTTCCCGGTGCACGGCGCCCGTCCGCAGATCCTCCAGCGTCGCCACGACGGCGTACGAGAGCTGCAGCTCGCGGGCATCGTCGAAGGCGGTTTCGCCCAGCACGTCTTTGCGCACATCGATGATCTGCATGGTCAGCCGCGCGTCGGCCTCGGCGTCGCGGCCCAGCCGCATGTGTGTCGTCGACTGGATCTGCTCGTGCACGGCCTCGGTCAACTGGAACTCGACACCGCGGCGGAACGTCTCGTTCGTGGCGATGGGCACCGAGACCGTGCGGATCTCCGGAGGATGCGGAGAGCCGATCAGGTAGCCACACCCGGTTAGCCCGCTGGCGGTTGCGAGGAGGGCGAGGATGAGGAAGCAGGATCGCGACACGTGACGGGGTGACGGGGTGACGGGGTGACGGGGTGACGGGGTGACGGGGTGACGGGGTGAC
>JAHWKJ010000312.1 GCA_019347905.1 Planctomycetota bacterium | reverse complement strand
ACTGTTTCCGTTGATATGAAGCGTACCGGTCCTGCGGGGCAAAGCTTAAACGAGCAGGCGCCCTGAGGCGCGCGACGCGATGATGCGATACAAGACCAGATGGCTGTGGGTGGGGATTTCCGTCGGGCTGCTGCTGGTCGGCGGGCTCTTCGCCTGGAAAGCGGTGATCGAGCGCGAACGGCAAGCTCTGCGATCGGCGCTGGAACGCTCCGGAGCTATCGTTCTGGCCGATGCCTCGGGCAAGGTTTCGCAGATCATTCTCCCGCGAGGCCGCCGGCCCGACCTTTCGCGGCTCGGCGTCTTCTCAGGCCTCGACCAGCTCAACCTCGAGGGCGTGATTCTCGCGGAGAAAGACCTCGTTCACCTCCGCGACCACGACCGACTGCGGATCTTGAATCTCGGCAACACCGGGGTCGGCGACGCCAGTCTGGCGCATGTGCAGTCGCTGAGCAATCTGTGGATGCTGGACCTCAGCGGCACCAAGGTCACGGCGGCGGCAGTGCGGCGCCTCAAGCGGGCGCTCCCCAAACTGCAGCAGGTCCGGCTCGATCCACTGCCGGTCGTGGGCCTTCGCCGGATGGCTGAAATCGGCGGCCTGGCCAAATTGGACGCCGAGTACAACCTCTCCGCCCTCGATCTCAGCCTCAGCGATGCCGGCGACGCTGATCTTGCCGCCCTCAGGGGTCGCACGTCCCTGCGAATGCTGAACCTGGGCGGTCGGCCCGTGACCGACGCCGGGCTCGAGCACGTCGCGTCGCTCGCGGGTCTTGAGGAACTGTGGTTGAGCAACACGCGCGTGACCAGCGAAGGCCTGCGCCACCTGAAGGGCTTGAAGAACTTACGCGCCTTATCGCTGACGAACACTGCGGTGGGGGACGACGGGCTGGAATCTCTCGCGCAGTTGCCGCGGCTCGAAATCCTGCACCTGGCCGGAACGAAAGTGACTGATGCGGGAATCGACCACCTGCGAAACCTCACGCGGCTCGACAAGCTATGGCTGAAGGGGACCGATGTCTCAGCGGATGGGTTTTCCAACATCCGCGACTCACTGCCCGAAACGATCATCGTTGGCCATGCGGATCCCGTGGAGCCGCTGCCCGAGGTGGAGACACGCATCGTTCCTGGCTGATAGCGGCCGCACGCGGAAGCAGTTGCTTCCAACGGCAGCCGAAGAGGCAATGTGGGCGTTGAACAAGCCATCGCCGGGGGCACGGGCCGCTCCACTCGACGGCGATGGGTCGTCTGGTGCACGCTGGCGACGTTGGCGGCCGTCGGTTTCGCGCTGCTCATCCGCGGCCTGACGCGTCCCGACCATGATCGGCTGCTCGAGCAAGCGCGCCTGGCCCTGGCGGCGGGTGATTTCGCGCAGGCCGATCGGCTGGCCGCTGCCGCGCTGGACGCTGAGCCGGATTCCGCCGCCGCCCTGCTCACGGCCGGCGAAGCTCGCGTCGGCCTGGAAGATTTCGAGGCGGCGGCGAAGCTCTTCGACCGCGCGCCGGATGACGGCAGTGCCGCGGCGGTCGAAGCCCGCTTTCGGGCCGGCGTGCTCGCGATGGGCCACTTGTATCGGGCCTCCGAGGCCGAGAATCACTTCCGGCGAGCGCTCGGAGCCGCGCCGCGGCATCTGGAGGCGAATCTCGCATTGGCGGAGCTCCTCGGCCGCGAAGCGCGGTCTTTCGAAGCTGCGCCGTTGGTCGTCGAAGTCCTCCGGCAGGGCAAGGCGCCCGTAGACCTGTTGCTGCTCCCGGCGAAGGGCTGGGTCCACGACCTTCCGTGGCTCCAGCGCTGCCGGGAGACCGTTCCGGGCGATCCTCCCGTGCTGCTTGGGCTGGCCGGGCATGCCCGCGACGGGGGACACGATGCCGAGGCCCTTCAGCTCGTGCGCGCTGCCGTCGCGGCGGAAGCCGCACTGATCGAGGCGCAGGCCCTCTTGGGCCGCCTGCTGCTGGACGCCGACGCGGAGGCGGAGTTCGACTCGTGGCAGCGTCGCCTGCCGCCGGAGGCCGGAGGGCACCCGGACATCTGGAGCCTGCGGGCGGAATGGGCCGAGCGCGCCGGCGAATCCCGCACGGCCATCCGCTGCTATTGGGAGGCCCTGCGCCGCGACCCGAGCCTGCGGGCCGCAAACTATCAGTTGGCGCAGCTCTTGATCGAACTGGGCGAGGACGAGCGGGCCGCGCCTTTCCTGCGCCGGGCGGAAGAGCTTCAGCAACTCAGGGCGCTGAAGGACAACCTGCTGTCGTCGGAGCACACCAGCCTGGAGCCGATTCGGCGGCTGGCGGCAAAGCTGGAAAAACTCGGTCGCGTGTGGGAGGCCTGGGGCTGGTGCCTGGTGGCCGAACGCATAGCGCCGGCCGCGTGGATTTCCGAGCAGAAACAGCGTCTGCGGCCGCTGCTCGAGGCCGACCCGCCGTTCACGCTCGACTCCGCCAACCCCGCCGTGGCCGTGGATCTCAGCGACTTTCCGCTCCCCAAGGGGTCGAGGGTCGAGGGTCGAGGGTCGAGGGCCAGCAGGAGGGATGAAGACAGCCTGCCGCCGGCGCGGATCTCTTTCCGAGACGACGCGCGGGCGGCGGGAATTGATTTCCAATACAACAACGGCGGGCAACCTCTCCGTTCCGCCGGCGCCGAGTACGAGCAGAAGATGTACGAGTTCAGCGGCGGCGGCGCGGCCGTACTCGATTTCGACGGCGACGCCCGGCCCGACCTGTACCTCACGCAGGGCGGCGAGTGGGGTAGAGTCGAGAGTCGAGAGTCGAGGGTCGAGAGCCAGAAGAAACGGTCGGCGCCGCTTGCTTCTGAGCCTCAACACTCAACACTCAACCCTCAACCGCTTGATCGCCTCTACCGCAACTTGGGAAACGGCCACTTCGAAGACGTCACGCTCGGAGCCGGCATCGTTGAAACCAGCTTCAGCCAGGGTGCCGCCGCCGGAGATTTCGACAACGACGGCTTCGCCGACCTCTACGTCGCCAACATCGGCGGCAACCGGCTGCTCAAGAACAACGGTGACGGGACGTTCTCCGACTTCACCAATCTCGCCGGCGTTGCGGGCGACGACTGGACCACGAGCTGCCTCATCGCGGACCTCTCCGGAGACGGCCTGCCGGAGTTGTATGCGGTGAATTACCTGGGCGGGGCGGACGTCTTCGAGCGCGTCTGCCGGCACGGCGACGGCCGTCCGCGGATGTGCATGCCATTCCAGTTCCCCGCCGCACAGGACCGCGTGTATTGGAACCGCGGCGACGGCCGCTTCGAGGATGCGACGAGCGAGTCGGGCATCGCGGTCCCCGACGGCAAAGGGCTGGGCATCGTCGCGGCTGACTTCGACGAAGCGGGCGGGCTCGACCTGTTCGTCGCCAACGACACCGTGGCCAACTTCTGTTTCTTCAACCGGAGCGGCGGCCCGGCGGGGCCGCCGGAACTCGTCGAGCTGGGGCTCGCCTCCGGCGTCGCGTTCAATCGTCGCGGCCGGGCCGAAGGCTCGATGGGGGTCGCGATCGATGATGCCGACG
This sequence comes from Planctomycetota bacterium, assembly GCA_019347905.1. Lineage (GTDB taxonomy): Bacteria > Planctomycetota > Planctomycetia > Planctomycetales > Planctomycetaceae > JAHWKJ01. The sequence continues at coordinate 4,195 of JAHWKJ010000312.1, read as the reverse complement.
GCGACGGCCGGCTCGACCTGTTCGTCACCAACTTCCACAAGGAGACCAACACGCTGTACGTCGCTAAGGACAGCGATTTCTTCATCGACCAGTCGGACGAAGCCAACCTGGCAGAATCGAGCCGAGCGGTGTTGGGCTTTGGCACGCAGTTTCTCGACGCCGACCTCGACGGCCGGCCCGACTTGATCATCACCAACGGTCACGTCGACGACCTGCGGGCTTACGGCCGGCCCTATCGCATGCCGCCGCAGTTCTATCGCAACGTGGGGGGTGGCCGCTTCGAGGAGCTGCCGGCGGGGGTGCTCGGACCGTTCTTCGAGGAGAAGTCGCTCGGCCGGGGACTGGCCCGCCTCGACTGGAACGGCGACGGCCGCGAGGACGCGGTCATTTCGCACCTGGACCGCCCCGCCGCACTGCTGACGAATACGACAGAGTCTCCCGGCCATGGCGTCACGCTCGAATTCCGCGGCGTCGTCTCGGCACGCGACGCGATCGGAACAGTGGTCCGCGTCAAGCTCGGCGATGAAACCCTCGTCCGCCAGTTAACCGCCGGTGACGGCTATCAGGCCAGCAACCAACGACAACTGGTCATCGGCCTCGGATCCGCGACGACGATCGACGAACTCCAAATCCGCTGGCCTTCCGGACGCGAGCAAAAATTCGCAGCACTTCCCGCCGACCGCCGCTACGTGTTCATCGAAGGCGCGCCGGCCCCGGTGGCCATCGAGGAGTAAACGTTTCTCTGCGACATCCGCTATGATCGTGGGACGGCTGAAAACATTCCGGATGACCGGATGAGAGGTTCAACCATGACGAGAGTCGTTCTGGATCCTGGACAGACGCGGCCGCCATGCTCCGTCAGTCCATCACCGACGCAGCGCACCAGATCGACGCGCTGCTGAAGCTCGATCCCTCAGTGTGGGAGAGTCGCGCCCCGGTGGACGACGAATTGCCTTTGCGGCACCGCTCGGCTTCTACTATCGAGTGCGGGCCACGGAACAGATGGTTGTGGTGCTGCAGGTCTGGTTGTTTCGAGAACGCGCGAATTGAGTGGCTCGGGCATGCGCCACGGGTGGCACTGGTGGCTCGCCCACCAGTGCCGTGCGCGGAGCGCCTTGACGAACGCTCCTGCGGACGCCTGTGCCTGGCCATCCTTGCGACGGGGGTTATCGACCGCTCTGCACTGGTGGCAAGCCACCAGTGGCACCCGGCCCGGATTCAGAGAGCGTTCCGCGTCAGCGCGGGCGGCGCACGCGGCGGGCGAGGGGGAACGGGTTCGTGACGCCCGTTTCTGTTTCGGCGAAGCGGGCCGCGACCCTCTCGGCTAACGCCTCCAGGCGGAACGACGGCCAGCTCTGCTCCAGCCGCCACAAGAGCGCGAGGCCGGATGGCTCCTGCTGAAGCTGGTCCGGCAACAGGCTCGCAATCGCCACGGCGGCGACGGCTGTTCGCCGGAGCTCCGCGTCTTTGAGCATCGCCAGGCCTTTGTGGTGCAACAGCACGCAGCAGATCACGTCGCGGGGCAACTTCCAGCCCGAGAGCAGGCACGCCGTCGCCTCGGCATGGTTCCAGCCGAATTCGTTTTCCTCAAAGCCGATAATTGACCGCGGCGTCGCCTTCTGCCCTTCCAGGAACCGCACGTAGGTCTGCGTGGCCTTGTTGGCGAGCAGCGGCAACAGGCAGTCGGAGAGCATGGCCCCGGTGAAGGCCAGCTCGCGGTCGGCGCCCAACAGGCCCGCCACCTCGCGGGCGAACAGCGCCCGTTCCAGGTTCGCGCACCAGAAGCCGGCGAAGTTCACCAGCCGCGACTGGCTCGACTTCAGCACCTGGTCCATGCCGGTCGTTAAGAGGTACAGGCTGGCGCCGCGGACGCCCATGCGCACGAGCGCCTCCTGGGCCGTCCTCGCCTGCTGGCCGAACCCGGCCGCCGCGGAGTTCACGTGGCGAAGAAGCTGGCACGTCAGCCCGGCGTCCTTGTCGATGATCCGCCCCAGTTCGCCCGGACCGACGGAGGGGTCCTGCGCCTTCTGGGTAAACTCCATCAGCGCGGCGGGCAGCGACGGCAGCTTCACCCAGGGCGGCAGCGCGCTGGAGCCGCGGCGGCCCATCCACCGCTCCCAGACGCCGTCCCAGTCGATCGTTCGCAATGAGTCGAGGGTCAAGAGTCGAGAGTCGAGAGCCAGCGGAGGGTCGAGGGTCAAGGGTCGAGGGTCGAGAGTCAGCGGAGGGTGGCAGCTCGACCCTCAGCGCTCCCGGGGCCGCCAAAGCGTAGGTCACAAATGGGGGGGGGAATGACGAATGACGAAATCCGAAGAGTCGAGAGTCAAGAGTTCCGTCTTGACGCGACTCCCGGGGAATGTATACTTCGGTTCATTGTGAACCGAATACTGGACATGGAGGCCTTTCATGCTCGTGCTGAGCCGGACTTGCGGACAGGGCATCGTGGTGCGGGACGAGATCACGATCAACGTGCTGGCGATTCAGGGGAACCGCGTGCGGCTGGGAATAACGGCGCCCGCGGCGGTGCGCGTCCAGCGGGAGGAACTGGCGGTTCGTAGTGACCGCCTTCAGGCGGTCTCCGCAGGCGCCATGAGCCTTGCCTCGTTGCGGACAGGTTCCTGATCCGGCCGCCTAACCGGGGATGGGAATGAGGATAGAGGATGGAGGATGGCTCAAGGCCACCCATCGCGCGACTGCCATCCTCTATCCTCCATCCTCCCTCTTCCCACCCGCGGTCCCTACAAGCGGCATCCCCGTCGCGATCCGCCGCTTCGGAGGCACGCGGTCGAAAAGCGGCTCGAACGGGCCGGGGAGGCGCGGCAAACGGCGGAGAGTTGCGTAAAGTCTTAGCAACTGGTTGCGAAAAGGGGACACGGTCCGGGCACAGATATGTTTCGACGTCGCAGGCAGGCCTCGATATCCGGCTGGATCGGCGGCCTGATGGCGCTGACGGCGGCGGCCACGCTCTGCGCGCAGACGCGCGCGGCCGAGACCGCTCCGTCCGTCGAGCGTTCGCCGGTAAACGGCGGCCAACTGCGTCTTGATTCTTCGCTGGCCGCGCCTCTCCCGGGCGGCGCGGCCTGTTGTCCCGACTATTGGATCGTCAGCAGCCGCCGCTGCAGGCAGACTGGCCGGCCGTCGTGTCCTGCGGGCGATCTCGACTACTACCATGTCGATGCCGCGTGGCGGATGCTGCCGGGCGACGGCGGCGCCTTCCAGCAGTGGTTCGTGCCGGGCGTGCCGGTGTGCGTCATTGTCCACGGCAGCTTCACCGACTGGGACGACGCGATCGAAGGCAGCGCGGCCATGTACCGGTGGGTGCGTTCGGCGGCGCCGGAGCAACCGCTGCAGGTGGTGTTCTTCACGTGGCCCAGCGATTCGCCGCCGTTCCTGCTGTTGCCGCAGTTCAACATCGGGATTCTCGGACGCCGGGCCGGGTTCAACGGCTTTTACCTGTCGTGGGTGCTGGATCGCATTCCGCCCGGGCAGCGGGTGTGTCTGTTCGGCCACAGCCACGGAGCGCGGGTGGTTTCGGCGGCCTTGCATCTGCGGGGCGGCGGCTCGGTGCTCGACATGTGGCTCTGGCCGCAGCCGCAGGAGAGCCGCACGTATCGCGTGGTGCTGGCAGCCGCCGCGATGGACCGCGACTGGCTGGCGCCCGGCGACCGTTACGGCCACGCCGCCTGCCTCATCGAAAGCCTGGTGAACGTCAAGAACCGCAACGATCTGGCGCTGCGGATCTATCCCTTCCGCCGGCCGCTCTCGAACGTCGCACTGGGCAGCGACGGCTTCTCGCCGCGCGACGTGCTGGCGCTGCGGATGCTGGGCCGCGAGGTGTTCGAGTTCGACGTCACGTGGCTGCTCAATAGCGGCCATTTGTGGGAGAACTACTCGCGCCGCCCGGAGATCGCCCGCTCGCTCGTGCCGTGGCTGTATTCGACCGAGCGTAGCGCCGGGGGTGAGAGCTCTTTGCGGTCGAGCAAAGCAGCCCGATGCGCCAGCGAGGGACATCGGCAGTATCAGGCTCCAAATCACCTCGCTGGCGCGTCGGGCTACTGACGCGTAAGCCATAGCGCGGCCTGCGGCCGCAACCAAGGAAAAACGCAGGTCCCACGCCGAAGGAAGTTGAGCGACAGGAAGATCGAGGACAGGAAAATGAGGAGCCGCTTTGATTTTCCTGTCCTCAATCTTCCTG
>JAHWKJ010000311.1 GCA_019347905.1 Planctomycetota bacterium | reverse complement strand
AGCTGAGGCCTTCATCCGGCGGCGCCCCTTCGTTGGCGGCCGCCGTGGTCGAGGCGAACCAGCGCTCGTCGATGCCCCCGCGGTTCATGCCCAGCGCGTAGTAATCGGCCGGGTGCAGCTTCAGCCGCCGCCCGGGCTGCAGGAACGAACGCGGCACCCAGTTGGGCGCCAGTCGCAGGATGCCGTCGCCGTCGGTCAGCGCGTCGGAGGCGAGTTTTCGCACGTTGGCCATGGTCGCTCTTCGTCTCCGCATCGGAGGTGCCGGTCACAGAATGGCAAAACGTAGTCACAAGCTGCCAGCTTGTGACGAATCGCCGCAAAGACGGCAAGCTGGCAGCTTGCCCTACGAATTGGACACGCATTGTGACCGCTCGGGAATAGTTTTGAAAGCAAACGGATTCCGAACGACGTGGGTCGCGCGGTGGCGGAGGCCGACTGAAGCCGGCCACTACGAACTGGAAATTCGCGCGGGATAGATTCGTCCGGCCGGCGACATCATGCTGGAGCGGCAGGAAATCGGCAGCTCCCGCGGACGAACAGCCGGTGAAACCCGAACTTCTGATCGAGCTCATCGACCGTCACGCCGCACCGCTGGAACTGCTGGCGGGGCGGCGCTGCGTTTCGCCGGCCGATGTCGTGCAGGAGGCGTTCCTGGAACTGGCACAGCAGGCCGAGCCGCCGCGGAATCCGGTGGCCTGGCTGTACCGTGCCGTGCGGAATCGCGCCATCAGTGCCTCGCGAAGCGAACGCCGCCGGCAGCGGCACGAACTACTCGCCGCCCGTGGCGCGGCCGCGTGGTTCGAGGCGTCGGCGGAGGCCGCGTTCGATGCGCGGCTGGCGAGCGAGGCGATGGATGCACTGCCGGAGGAACAGCGGGAGGTGATCGTCGCCCGGCTGTGGGGCGGTTTGTCGTTCGAGGAAATCGCCGAAGCGCTCGACACCTCGTCGAGCACGGCGCATCGCCGCTACATGGCGGGACTCGAAGCCCTGAGGGAAAGGTTGGGAGTGATATGGCTGGTGAAGCATGGTCCGCCGACGAGCTAGCCGAATTTGCACAGTCGCTGCGTTCGCTCGCGCCGCGGAGCACGCTGGACCGCGACCGGCTGATCTTTCTGGCCGGGCGGGCGTCGGCGGTTCGTAGTGACCCGCTTCAGCGGGTCGAGAACGCTCAGACCGTGCGGCGGCCGCGTGAAGGCGGCCACTACCAGCGGCGCTGGCTGTGGCCGGCGGCGACCGTCGTCTCGACCGTCTGCGCTATCGTGCTCGGTGCCATGCTGGCGTCGAGACATCCTAGCCCGATTGACGAACGCGAGAACCGGCTGGCAGACGAACGTCCTCGCCCGGCTGGAACCGCGGAGGGGCCAGATGTCGCGAGAGTCACTCCCGATGTTGAGCGCGTCGCTCCGACCCCCGCGAACAACAGTTCGCCCCCACTTCCTCATGTGCGGGAAACCGGGGGTCCCGAGCATTTCCGGAAACTCAGCGCGGCCCCCTCGAATTACCTCTCGCTGCGGGACCTCGTGCTCTCGGAAGGCATCGACGCGTGGAAGTCAGATCGTCCCGACGCGCGTGCCGGCAGCGAAATGCCTTCAGAGCCGCGGCCAGTGCTCCGCGCCGGCGACCGTCCGGGCCGCGGGGACCCCATGCCGTCCATGGAGACGATCCTCGATTCGCATCGCTCATCGCGTGGAGCCACCTTATGAGACACGTCGCTTGTCTGTTCGCGCTCGTTGGCCTCACAACATGTCCGCAGCCCGTGCATGCGCAGGTTCGGCTGACGCCACAGGGCCCGGTGAACCCGCAAGCAAAACCGCAGGCCCAACTCGCTCCGGAGACGTTCCGGATCAACGTCAGCCCGGCCGCGGAGCCGTCGCCGGCCTTGAAGTACCGGCTGGTCACGCCCTACCTCGATCGCGAGCCGGGCAACGCTGTTCCGTTTTACTACCGTGCGGTCGTGCAGTTGCTCGACGGTCGCCGCGAAGACATGAAGAAGTACTACGACAACGAGGACCGCTGGCTGGAAGCTCCGCTCGCCAAAATGCCTCGCGACGAGGTGCGCACATTTCTGTCGCCCTTCGGAGGCGTCTTCGAGCAGTTGAAAAAGGCGACACGGCGCGAGCGGGTCGACTGGGACTGGCGGATGCAGGACCTGAAAGGCAACGAGCCGATCGAGTTTCTGCTGGCCGAAGTGCAGGAAATGCGGACGCTGGCGCGGCTCCTGCGACTCAAGGCCCGGCTGGAGATCGCTGAAGGCCGTTACGAAGACGCGGTCGAGACGCTCCGCACCGGTTTCGCGCTCGCCCGGGCGGCGGCCGATCCGCCCACGCTGATCAACGACCTGGTCGGTATCGCCATCGCGATGATCATGCACGCGGAGGTTCGCGAGCTGATCGCCGCTTCCGATTCACCCAACTTGTATTGGGCGCTCAGCGAGCTTCCCGCCCCGTTGATTCCCATGCGCGAATCGCTGAGGCACGAACTCTCGATGCCCATGCAAATGTTTCCCTTCCTCCGCGATGCCGAGACAGCAGATCACTCGCCGGACGAATGGCGGCGAATCCTGAGGGAAGGTTTCCGGCAGTTCCTGCAGGTGACCGCCACGATGGGTGAAGACACGCCGCAGTTGGCCGCCGAGGGGATGGCTCAGGGTTTTGTGCTGATGGGATATTCCCGCGCGAAACAGGAGTTGATCGCGGCGGGCTACGACCGTAAGCGCGTCGAGAGCATGCCGGTGGCGCAGGTCGCTGCGATCTATCAGGCCCGCCTCTACCGCCACATCCACGACGAGATGCTGAAGTGGACGTTCCTGCCGTACTCCGAGTCGGGCGGCCGCCGCGAGCCGACGGAAAAGATGCTGATCGAGCAGCGCTACCTCGGCCCTCCCGGGCATACGAAGGAAATCGTCCCCATCGCGAGCATGTTGATGCCCGCGGTCTTCCAGGCGCTGGAAGCGCAGCATCGGCTCGAAACGCGGACGGCGGGACTGCGGGCCGTCGAGGCGATCCGCATGCAGGCGGCGGCGAACGATGGCCGTCTGCCGGCCTCGTTTGAAGAAGTCACCGTCGTGCCGGTCCCGCTCAATCCGCGCGACGGAAAGCCGTTCCCCTACCGCGTCGAAGATAATACGGCTGTGCTCGAAGTCCCCGGACCGGAGAACCAGCCGAAGATCACCTGGCGATTCGAGCTCACGCTGCGCAAGGCTACGCCGTCGAACCGCGCCCCGCAGGGAAACGCGGATTCAGCAGCCGCGAAATGACTCACCCCGTGGAGCATGTCATGCATCGATTGCATCTACACCGATCATCCATCGTTTCCGTGCTGTTGTTGTTCGCGGCGAGTGTTGCCGGCCGCAGCTTCGCTCAGGACGGCGGCCCGGCTGCGCGGGTCGCGCCGTTCCTCGACCCGCAGGCCGCTGTCGTGATGCGGATCGACCTGGGCGCTCTCGCGAAGACACTCGAACCGGCGCAGCAGCAATTCTCCGAGTTCATCGGCGAAGACGAACGCGAGCAGCTTCGGGCGGCCCTTGCAGAAGTCGCATCGTCGATCTCTGGCCTGCAGAAACTCGGTGCGAACGAGATCTTCGCCGTTTACAGCCTCGCCGATGCCCCCCAGCGCGGGCCGTTCATCGTCGTCCCCGGCGTGCGCGACGCCCCCAACAAAGATCGTTTGCCGGCGGCGCTCAGCCAGTTCGAGGCGTGCGAAACGCTGCACGGGGCGCTCGTTTGTGGACCACAGGCAATTCTCGACCGGCTGAAAGAACTGCGGCCGGGGCAGCGGACATTCCCCGCGGAAGCCTTCGCCGCCGCCGCGGATGATCCCGTGGCGATCGTGCTCTCGCCGGGTGACGACCAACGCCGCGTCTTCCGCGAGATGGGGCCGGAACTGCCGGCGGAGTGGGGCGGCCTCACGGGCGAGATCCTCGCCGATGGTGTGAGCTGGGCCGCCGTGGGCATTGCACTGGCCCCGCAGGTGCGGGTGCGGCTCGTCGTCCAGTCGCAGGACGCCGCCGCAGCCGCGAAACTGCAGGCCGCGATCGGCGGCGGATTGACGGCGCTGGCGAAACGGCCCGAGGTGGAACAGGTTCTGCCGGCGGCACTCGCTCGGAGCCTCGCCCGCGGCCTGACGCCGAAGCGGGACGACAGGCAACTGACGCTCGAAGTCTCCGCCGATAATCCGCTGGTGCGGATGGGGGCGCTGCAGCTCCTGGCCGCGACAGGCAAGCTGCGGGCGGCGGCGCAGAGAAACGAAGCTCGCGACAACTTCAAGCGATTTGGGCTGGCGCTGCACAACTTTCACGATGTCTACGGCAGCTTTCCGCCGACGGCCAGCTACGACGCCGACGGCAGCAAGCTCCTGAGCTGGCGCGTGTTCGTGCTGCCGTACCTCGGGGAAGACGCCCTGTACCGCCAGTTCCGGCTGGATGAGCCCTGGGACAGCGAGCACAACAAGACGCTGATCGAGAAAATGCCCGAAGTCTTTGCTGCGCCCGCCGCTGGAGGCGCCTCGTCCGGCAAAACAGCGATCCTCGCACCCGTCGGGGACAGCTTGGTCTTCACGGGCGGAGCCGAGGGCGTTCCGCTTCAGGGCATCACCGACGGATCGTCGCAAACGATCCTGCTGCTGGAGGCGCCGACAGACAAGGTGGTGGTCTGGACGAAGCCCGAGGACTGGCCGGTGGACCTGGAACAGCCGGCGAAGGGGCTGTTCCCTGAAGGCCGCGAACACGCACAGTTTCTGTACGCGGACGGATCGGTGCGCACGCTTCCCCGCACGATCGATCCGACGACACTTCGAGCGCTCTTCACCCGCGCCGGCGGCGAACCGGCGCTCGAAAAATGACGCAGCAGGACTCGCCCTGCGCTGCGCGACCGAAGACAATCGACGACATGCCCGTCGTCGATGCTCACACGCACGTCTTCTGCTGGGGAGAGAATCCCGCCGAGGGGTTCCTGTCGCAGCGCACCCGCCGCAAGTGGACCACCCGGCTGGTCATGGCGCTGACCGGCATCCGGTCTGAAGAGGGCGAGACGCTGACCGCGAAAATGCGAAACCGTCTGCTGCGGCACGTCCGATCTTCGCGTCTCGATTACGCGGTCGTGCTGGCACAGGACGCCGTCTATCGTCCCGACGGAACGCGGGATGATCCCGCGACGCACTTCTACGTCTCAAACGACTACGTGCTGGAACTCGCCCGCGAAAGCCCGAGGATTATTCCCGGCTGTTCGATCAATCCGCACCGCGGCGACGCGCTGCACGAGCTGGAGCGCTGCCGCGACGCGGGCTGTCGATTGGTGAAGGTGCACACGGCAATTCAGGGCGTCGATCCGTCGCTCGAGAAGTTCGAGCCGTTCTACCGGCTGGCGGCCGAACTGGGCGTCGTGCTTACCTTTCACACCGGATTCGAGCATTCGTGCCGCGTCATCTCACAACAGTTCACCGACCCGCTGCTGCTGGCCCGGCCGCTGGAGGCGGGAGTGACCGTGATTGCCGCCCACTGCGGGACGTGCGCGTTCTTTGACCGCGAAGACTACTATCCGCGGTTCGTCGAGATGATGTGCCGCTACAACAACCTGTACGGCGACACCGCCATCATGGCGACGCTTGTTCGCTGGCGGTCGCTGGGGCGGCTGGCGCGGGAAGACGAGCGCCTGCGGGAGCGGATTGTGCACGGCAGCGATTACCCATTTCCGCCTTCGCGGCTGGCGTTCGCGCGGCGCGTGGGGCTGTTCCCGCCGGAGCGCCGCAATCCGCTCGATCTCGACCTGCGAATTAAGGAGTCGTTCGCCTTTGGACCACGATACGCCGACAGGCTCCTCCAACTGCTGGGGCGATCCGCATGAGTGAAGTGTGTGTCGCCTCACGCTGACGGCTGGTCTAGCCACGTGATCGCGCGAGAGCCCTTCGCGCACGGGTGGAAAAGCCGTCTGTGCCCCGGGTTCGCGCTTCGCTCCGGGTCGCGGCTGAACAGCGCTGCCGGTATGGTAGATGGTTGCCTGGCTCGATCCGCTCCCCGACAACCCTCTGCCGCGAATGACCGGTTCGGATCTCTGGCCGATCGTCTGGCTCAGCCTGCGCGTGTCCGGCACGGCGGTGCTGGTGAGCGCGCTAGTCGGCGTCCCGCTGGGGGTCTGGCTGGGGCTGCCGGGAAGCCGCTCGCACAATGGCTGGCGTGCGCTGGTGCACACGGGCATGGCGCTGCCGCCGGTCGTGGTCGGTCTGATGCTGTATCTGCTCTTGTCGCGCAGCGGCCCGCTGGGATTTCTGGGGTTCCTGTATACGGCGAAAGCGATGATCGCGGCGCAGGTGATCCTCGCGCTGCCGTTCGTGGTGGGCATCACGATGACGGCGGTGGCCGCCGTGCCCCGCGAACTCGTGCCGCAACTGCGGACGCTGGGAGCGACGGATCGGCAGGTTCGCTGGACAGTACTCAAGGAATCGCGACCCGGCGTCCTGCTGGCGGTGGCGGCGTCCTTCGGGCGCAGCGTTTCGGAGGTCGGCGCCGTGCTGATCGTGGGCGGCGACATTCAAGGGCACACCCGCGTCTTGACGACGGCGATCGTGTTTGAAACCAGCAAAGGTGACTTCAACTTCGCATTGGCGCTGGGCGCGGCACTGCTGGTGCTGGCGCTGTCGGTCAACCTCGCGATGCTGCGGCTGGGTGGCGCGGCCCGACTGCCGGCCGCGGCTCCTTGAATTGATACGACATGACCACAGAATTACAACAGCTTCGTTTGCCGACCACGTCGGCCGATGCCGATTCACCGGCCGCGTACCACGTGCGGCAGGTGGTGAAGTCCTATGGCCGTGTGCAGGCCGTCGACGTCGAGCGGCTGGATGTGGCCGCCGGCGAAGTGTTGTGCCTTCTGGGGCCGACGGGGGCCGGCAAGAGCACGCTCTTGCGGTTGCTGGCCGCTCTCGAAGCGCCGACGTCTGGTGAAGTCATCTTTGCGGGCGGGCCGCTCGGGACCGAGGCCGCGGCGGCTGTCCGTCGCCGTGTGACGCTCGTCTTCCAGCGGGCCGTCCTGCTGACCGACACTGTGCGGGCCAACGTCGAATACGGCCTGAAGCTGCGCGGGATGCGTGGCGATGCTGCGAGTCGCATCGCAGCCGTTCTCGATCGGCTCGGCCTGGCCGCGCTGGCCGATCGGCCGGCGGCGACGCTCTCGGGCGGCCAGACACAGCTCGTGGCGCTCGCGCGGGCGCTGGTGCTCGAACCGGAAGTGCTGCTGTTGGACGAGCCGACCGCCAATCTCGATCCAGCCCGCGTGGCGCTGGTGGAAGAGGTGATCGGGGAAGACAAGCGCCGCCGCGGGACGACCGTGGTGTGGGCGACGCACAACATGTTCCAGGCGCGGCGCGTCGCCGACCGAGTGGCGCTGCTGCTCTCGGCCCGGCTGGTCGAAGCCGCGCCGACCGAGGCGTTCTTCAATCGTCCCGGCGATCCACGCACGGCCGATTTCGTGGCGGGACGGATGGTGTATTAGATGGGTTGAGGGTTGAGGGTTGAAGACAAGCACGTTTAGCCGCGACTCGCAGAGGAGCGCTCCGCCACGATCGCGCACACGCCGCAGAGCGCTCATCTGCGATTCGCGGCTAAACGGGCGATCGTTCAGTGTGGTCGTGCTCGTGCTGCTCGCGACCTGGGGGTGTGGCGGTGACGACCAGTCCGCACAATCAATCACGCTGGCGACCACCACCAGTGTCCGGGACAGCG
>JAHWKJ010000310.1 GCA_019347905.1 Planctomycetota bacterium | reverse complement strand
TCCAAGCGAGCACCGCGCGACGGTCACGCCGGTCCCGTGCCTGAGCCTGCGCAACTGTTCTTCGATTCGCCTGCGGGGCGTCAGGACGTGACGCCCGGCGTCGACGGCATCGTGCTCGTGGGCCGCGGCGACGGCTGTGATATCGAGCTCGACGACGACGGCGTCTCGTGGATCCATTGCTGTCTGGTCTATCGCGGTTCGCCAGAGCGTTTCCTCGTCCGCGATCTTGGAAGCCTCAACGGCACCTGGGTGAACGGCCGGCGGATCGAGCGCGAGGCGACGCTTCGACCCGGCGACATTTTGCGGGTGGGGTACACGATCGGCCGGATGGTGGCTGCTGCGAAGGACGCACAGATTCCGCCGCCGCCGCCCTGGCTGTCCAAACGCCCCGCCGCCCGGCACGACCGCCTGCCGGCGCGACTGGAAATGCCGGATGAGACAGTGATCTTCGCGGATTTGCCGCCTCGGGAGATCTCGGCAGCTGTGCGCTCGCAACCCGCCGAGCCACCAGTTGGCCCTGCGGGCGCGCGGAGGCCGGTGCGCGAGCCGAGCCGCAAATCGACCAGAAAAGCGCCGGCACCAAGCAGCGACGGGAAGCCGAGCCGTGCCAGTCGCGACGCCTCGCGGGGCCGCAAGACCGTGTTGACCGACGACTGGCTGGAAAAGCTCGTCGAGATGGAGCGGAGCGCGGCCGCCGCCTCGGAGCCGGAACGCCCTACAACGGCGGCGGCCCACGAGGCGGCAGTTCCCACGCACACACCGGCGGGATACGGCCCGCGGTTCCGCGCCGGGACGAAGTGGGAGAGACTGCGCCAGACGCTCGACCATCTGGTCATGGTGGGGCTGCCGACGATGGGCGTGCTGACCGCGGCGCTGGCGACGCTGCTCTTGATGGCTTTCGTGCGGCTGGCGCGGGACGGGTTGTCGGTGTTCATCCCGTTCGAGGGTGGCGGCAAGCAATTCACCGATCTGGAACTCGTGCAGATCGGCTCGGCCATGGCTGCCGTCCTCGGCGCGGCCATCGTCGTCTTCTATGCCGGGTGGAAACACGCGGAGGAATTCTCGCTCATTACGCTGTGCGGGCTCGGAGCGGGATTCGGCTGCGGCATTTTGGTCGTCGCTGGCGCTGTCCCCGCCGATGCTCTCTATCGCCTCGGCCTCGTCTTGCTGGCGTTGTGCGCCGTGGGCGGCAGCGCGCTGTTCGGCATCGCCGCGACCGTGCCCGTCGGTACGGCCGAACGGGTTGCCAGCGGCGTCGCCGCCGCGCTGGCCGCTGCGTGCCCGGTCCTCTTGTGGTTTCCTCTGCGAGACGGATTGTCGGGTCCGGCGGAGTTGACGATTCCCATGCACATGCCGGCCGTGGCTGGGCAGCTCATCGCGGCCGGCGTGTGTGCGGCGATCGCCCTCGGGCTGTTTCTGATCCTGCTGCGGCGCGTGATGCAGGCCTACGGCGATGAGCCGACGCGGCGGTGGTTCGACCGCTACTTCATCTACCACGTGGCAGCCAGCGCGCTCGCGCTGTTGCTGCTGGTCGTGACGAACGACGGCGACGCGAGGGGTTGGAGCTCCGGCTTGATGGGACTGACGGCCTCGGTGATGCTCGTTGTCGACTACACGCTCTTCGTGCAGGTCGTGCGGTTCACGCGGTACACGCTCTGAAGCTCGCCGGTCGTGCGGTGCAATGTGCGTCGCGCGCCCACCGCCCTGCGGCACAGCCCGAAATCTCGCCCCCTGCGTGTTATAGTAGCGCCTTCCGTGCTGATGGACGTTCGCAATGCGCCCATTCGACTCGAACCGCACTGCCTGGAATCGGCTGGCAGCCGGCGGGAGCCAGTTTGCGCGGGTGGCGACCGATGACGAGTGCCGGCGGCCGCTGGAACTTTTGGACGGCCGCGGCTGGCTGCCGCCCAGCGTCGCGGGCCTCGACGTGTTGTGCCTGGCGGCGGGCGGAGGCTGGCAGAGCGTGCTGTATGCCTCGGCCGGTGCGCGGGTGACGGTCGTCGATCTCAGCCCGGCCATGCTGGCGCTCGATCGCCGGGAAGCAGGCCGCCGGAGGTTATCGATCCGCACGCTGGAGGCATCGATGGACGATCTGTCGGAACTGCCGGAGGCGTCGTTCGACATCGTCCATCAGCCCGTGAGCACGTGCTACGTGCCCGAAATCGGGTGCGTGTATCGCGAGGTGGCCCGCGTCGTTCGCGATGGGGGCGTTTACATCAGCCAGCACAAGCAGCCCACCAGTCTGCAGATCACGCACCGCGACGAGCGCGACCGCTACGTGGTGGGCCTGGAGTATTACCGCGAGGGGCCGCTGCCGGCGGTCGACGACCGCTCGTACCGCGAGACCGGCACCGTCGAGTACCTGCACCGCTGGGAGCAGCTTGTGGGCGAGATGTGCCGCGCGGGCTTCGCGATCGAAGATCTGCGCGAGCCGCGACGGGCGGACGCTTCGGCCCCGCCCGGGCACTACGGCCACCGCGGACGTTTCGTTCCGCCATATGTCCGCCTGAAGGCGCGGCGCATCGCACGCAACGACGAGCAGCAGACGACGGGAGCTACGATCTGGACGCCGTAGGGGACATCAACGATCAGCTACAATCGCGAAGAGGCAAGCTGGTCGCTGATCGCTGAAAGCTATCGGCTACTTCTCTGTATCGAGCAGGCCGGTGTAGTTGCGCATCGTGAGGTGGCTGTCGATCTTCTGCACGAGATCCAGCGACACCGACACCACGATCAATAGTCCCGTGCCGCCGTAGAAGCTGGCCACGAGGTACGGCACGTCCATCGACGTGGAAATGATGGTGGGAATGACCGCCACCAGTGCGAGAAACGCCGCGCCCACGTAGGTAATGCGCACCATCACGCTTTCGAGATACGAGGCCGTGCGGGCCCCCGGCCGATAACCGGGGATGAAGCTGCCGTAGTCCTTGAGGTTGTTGGCCATGTCCTTCGGATTGAAGGTGATGGCCGTCCAGAAGTAGCAGAAGAAGTAGATCAGCGCGATGTACGACAGGTTGTAGACGAATCCGCGGCCGGGCGTGAACACGTTCGCCGCCGTTTTCAGGAAATTGCTGGTGGGCCAGGCGGAGCTGATCTGCTGAAAGAGGATCATGGGGATCATCAAGAGGCTAGACGCGAAGATGATCGGCATCACGCCGGCCTGGTTCACGCGCAGCGGCAGGTGCTGCCTCTGCCCGCCCATCACGCGGCGGCCCCGGACGTGCTTGGCGCTCTGGATGGGAATCCGCCGCTCGCCTTTGGTGATGGCGATGACCCACACCACCACGAAGACGAAGATGGCCGCCAATAAGAGCAGCCTCTCAATCCCCGTTTCGGTGCCGGGCTTCACGCCCTCCGTGAACGCCGGGCCCACCATCTGCAGGCCCGCCTGCGGCATGCGGGCGAGGATGCCGGCCATGATTAAGAGGCTGATGCCGTTGCCGATGCCGAAGGCATCGATCTGCTCGCCGATCCACATCAGAAAAATGGTGCCCACGGTCATCGTGACCGCGCCGACCATGTGGTAGAAGAACTCGTCGTAGGTCTCCATGATGATCCCGCCGCCCGTCCCGAAGCCGCCGGACAGGCCCCGGATCCAGAAGAAGCTCTGGAGCAAACAGATGAAGACGGTGGCGTAGCGGGTGTATTCGTTGATCTTCCGCCGCCCGGCTTCACCCTCCTTCTGCAGGCGCTCCAGCGGAGGGTACACGCTGCCTAAAAGCTGGAAGATGATCGAGGCCGAGATGTAGGGCATGATGCCCAGGCCGAAGATCGTGGCGTTGCCGATGTCGGACGCGGAGAACAGCGCCACGACCTGCATCACCTGGCCGACGCCGCCGGTGCCTCCCTGCTGCATCTGCTTCATCCGCTGGACGAGCACGTCCTGGTCGATGAAGGGCAGCGGGATGGCGAACCCCATGCGGTAGACCGCCAGCAGGCCCAGCGTCAGCAGGATCTTCCGGCGGAGTTCGGGAATCCGGAAGACGGTCAGAAGCTTCTCGAGCATGGGACGAGGCTGTGAGGGTTGAGGGTTGAGAGTTGAGGGTTGAGGGTCAGCAGGCGGTGCAATGGCGCTTCGAGCGTGTCGCGCGAGATCGCAACGAATTCAAGCCAAACGTGGGCCTCTCCGCCTTCAACCCTCAACCCTCAACACTCAACCCTCAACCACTAGTGCGAATCCGTTCGACCGTGCCGCCGGCGGCGGCGATGGCGTCTTCCGCAGACTTCGAAAACCGGTGGGCCTTCACGGAGAGCTTCTTCGTGAACTTGCCGCGGGCGAGGATCTTCAGTTCGTCGTAGCGTCCCTTGACCAGGCCGCGCTCCTCGAGCGTTTCCGGGCTGACGGTGTCTCCAGCCTCGAACCGCTCTTCGAGCAGGCTGAGGTTAACGATTGCGACCACCTCTGCAAAGCGTTTGTTGCTGAAGCCGCGTTTGGCGATCCGCCGCGCGAGGGGCATCTGCCCGCCCGCGAAACCGGTGCGGTGCGAGGCGCCGGAACGGCTGAACTGGCCCTTGTGTCCGCGGCCGGCTGTCTTGCCCTGGCCGGAGCCGGGACCGCGACCGATGCGCTTGCGGCTTTTGTGCTTGTGAATCCCGCGATGGACGTCGTCGAGCATCATCAGAGTTCGACCCCTCTCAGCCGCTCGACAAAGTCGCGGGTGCGAAGCTGACCCAGCCCGTCGAACGTCGCTTTCACCAGGTTGATCGGATTGTTCGAGCCGTAGCTCTTGGTGAGGATTTCCGTGATGCCGGCCGATTCGACGACGGAGCGGACGGCTCCGCCGGCGATGACGCCGGTCCCCGGCCGGGCCGGCAACAAGAGCACCCGCGACGAGCGGTTGCGGCCGACGATCTGGTGCGGAATGGTGCTGCCCACGATCGGGATCTGGACCATGCTGCGGTTGGCCTGCTTGACGGCCTTTTCGACGGCCAGCGGGACTTCGGCCCCCTTGCCGTAGCCCCAGCCGACGCGGCCGTTGCCGTCGCCGACGACGACCAGCGCCGTGAAGCTGAAACGTCGTCCGCCCTTGACGACGCAGGCACAGCGCCGGATTTGCACGACTTTTTCGGGACTGTCGGTTCTTGCTTCCGCCATTGCCATAGTCTTGTGAGCTTTCCGTGAACTTGCTCTTTGAGCTTTCAGCGATCAGCGGTCAGCTTTCAGCACAAGAGCTGACGGCTGAACGCTGAGAGCTTCATCAAAACTCCAGGCCCTTTTCGCGGGCCGAATCGGCCAGCGCCTGCACGCGGCCGTGGTACTTGTACTTGCCGCGGTCGAAGACCACTTCCTTGATCCCCTTCTCCAACGCACGCTGGGCGAGCAGGCCACCCACTTTGACCGCGGCGTCCTTGTTGCCGGCATAACTGCCTGGGCCGGAAACGTCTTTCTCCAGCGTGCTCGCCGCGACGAGCGTGCGGCCGTGGTCGTCGTCGATCAACTGCGCGTAGATGTGGCGGTTCGAGCGGAAGATGCACAGCCGCGGCCTGCCGTGCGCCGCCTGCCGCACGTGGTTCCGCACGCGGAACCGGCGACGCTGGCGCTGGGTGGCGATTCGTTTGGCGACTTTCATCAGGGTTGAGAGCTGAGGGTTGAGGAACTTTCGCGGTCAGCGTTCAGCATAGAAGCTGATTGCTGAAAGCTGAGAGCTTCTATCTTCTACTTGCCGCCGCCGGCGAGGGCCTTGCCCGCCTTGCGGCGTACGTGCTCGCCGGCATAGCGGATGCCTTTGCCCTTGTAGGGCTCGGGCGGGCGGACGCTGCGGATATCGGCCGCCAACTGGCCGCAGGCCTGCTTGTCCATACTCTTGACCACGATCTGTGTGGGGGCCGGCACTTCGCAGATGACGTTCTCGGGCACGGGGATGCGGACCGTGTTGGCGTATCCCACGGAGAGCTGCAGCACTTGACCCGCCAGCGTGGCGTTGTAGCCCACGCCCTGGATCTCCAGCCGCTTCTCGAAGTGCTTCTGCACGCCGTCGACCATGTTTTCGATGAGGCTCCGCGTCAGCCCGTGCAAGGCGCGGCTCTGCCGCTGATCGTTCGGCCGGGTGACGATGACCTGCCGCTTGTCGGCGTCGTACTCGACGCCGATCCGCGGATGCCACGCCCACGACAGTTCGCCGTTCGTGCCCTTGACCTTGATCGTCCCGCCGTCGATGGCGACATCGACGCCCTGAGGGACGGGAACGGGTTGTTTGCCGATGCGGGACATTTCTTGGGAATGACCAATGACCAATGACCAATGAGGCGCTTCGTGAGGGTGGCCTCATACGCTAATGGACGCGAATGGTGCGGCGCCCTCGCTCATAACTTCCAGCCCTTTCGACTTTCGACCCTTTCGACCTGTGACCGCTCCTACCACAGCGTGCAGAGGACCTCCCCGCCGACGCCGACTTTGCGGGCCTCGCGGTTGGAGAGCACGCCCTTGTTCGTGGAGACGATGCTGATACCCAGACCCTGCAGTACGTCGGGCAGATCCTTCGCCCCCGCATACACGCGGCGGCCGGGCTTGCTGGTCCGATCGATCCGCTGGATGACCTGCTCGCCGTTGGGGCCGTACTTCAAGTGGATATTGAGCGTGTTCTGCGGCTGCGCTTCGACAATCTCGTAGTCCCAGATGTAGCCTTCGCGCTTGAGGGCTTCGGCGATGCCGATCTTCAGCTTCGAGGCCGGCATCTCGACGTAGGCCCGCTCGATGCGGAGCGCGTTGCGGATCCGCGTGAGCATGTCGGCAATGGGGTCGGTCATCATGTTACCAGCTCGCCTTCTTCATCCCGGGAATCAGGCCGTCGAGGGCCATGTCCCGCAGGCAGATGCGGCAGAGAGTGAACTTGCGGTACACGGCCCGCGGCCGGCCGCACAGCGCACAGCGGTGCTCCTGCCGACTGCTGAACTTGGGCTTCCGGTTGGCCTTCTCGATTTTGGCTTTACTGGCCATGTGGAGGACTTGAGGGAAGAATCGTTGGTTACTCGGTACGCAAGGGCATGCCCAGCTCGCGGAGCAGCTCGCGGCCTTCGTCGTCGGTCTTCGCCGTCGTCACCAGCGTGATGTTCATGCCCTGGATGTGGGTGACCTTGTCCGGGTCGACCTCAGGAAACACGAGTTGTTCATTGAGGCCCAGGCTGTAATTGCCGCGGCCGTCGAAGGCCTTGGGGTTGAGGCCGCGGAAGTCGCGGACCCGCGGCAGCGCCAGCGAGATCAGCCGGTCGAGGAATTCGTACATTCGATGTCCGCGCAAAGTCACGCGGCAGCCGACCTCCATCCCCTCGCGCAGGCGGAAGGACGAAATGGCTCTGCGGGCGCGCGTGATCTGCGGCCGCTGACCGGTGAGGCGGCCGAGGTGCTCGACCGCTTCTTCGAGCCGCTTGCGGTCCTGGATGGCCGCCCCCACGCCCATGCTGACGATGATCTTTTCGAGCTTCGGCAGCGAATGCACGTTCGTCCGGCCCAGCTTCTCTTTGAGGCTGGGGACGACGCGCTCGCGGTATCGTTCTAGAAGTCTGGTCATGGTGTCTAAATGCCGGAAGCCGACTCTATGGTTTAGCCGCGGCCCTGCGGGCCGCGCGGCCCCGCTGGCCCCTGCCCAAACAACCAGCGGGGTTAGGGCATAGTGAATACCCAAGTAATTTTTTTTGATCCGAAAGCGGGGTTGGCGGGGGGGAGGTGGCCGCCGAACAGCAGGCGGGGTTTCACCACCGCGCCATAGCCCCCAACAGGGTATAGCGCTAA
>JAHWKJ010000309.1 GCA_019347905.1 Planctomycetota bacterium | reverse complement strand
GCCAGCGGTTGATCGTCGTCTCGTACTGCAGGCCGGGGTCGCCGCAGTACCAGGTGCCCTCGGCGATGTCGCGCATCAGCTCGCGGGCCTTGTACTGCGGGCCGGGACGGTCGGGCTTCGTCACCCAGTGCGTCTGCCAGTCGCGGTCTTCCTCGACGCCCTGCATGAAGTCGTCGCTGACGCGGACCGAGAGGTTCGCATTCTGGAACATGATCGAGCTGTACGCTTCGCCGTTGAAGTTGGCTTCGTACTCGCCGCTCTCGATCAGCGTGCGGGCCTTGCGTTCTTCCTTGGCCTTGGCCTGGATGAAATCGCGGATATCGGGGTGCCAGTCTTTGAGGGACTGCATCTTGGCGGCGCGGCGGGTCTTGCCGCCGCTTTTCACCACGGCGGCGATCTGGTCGTAGACCCGCATGAAAGACAGCGGCCCCGAGGGGATGCCGCCGCCGGAGAGCTTTTCGCGATGGCTGCGCAGGGTCGAGAGGTCGGTGCCGGTGCCCGAGCCGTACTTGAACAGCATGGCCTCGCTGGTGGCGAGGCGCATGATGTCTTCCATGTTGTCGTCGACCGACTGGATGAAGCACGCCGAGGCTTGGGGGAACTCGTAGGGCGTTTCGGGGCGTTCGATGCGTCCCAGCCGTGCATTGTAACGGTAGTTGCCCTGCGAGCCTTTCACGCCGTACTGGTGGTACAGGCCCACGTTGAACCACACGGGTGAGTTGAAGGCGCCATACTGATGCAGGCACAGCCAGGCCAGCTCGCGGTAGAAGGTCTCGCCGTCTTCGGGGGTGGCGAAGTAGCCGTCTTCGATGGCCCAGTCGGCGATCGTGCGGGCGACGCGGTAGATGACCTGGCGGACGCTCGTCTCGCGTTCGTCGGTGCCCGGCTCGCCGTAGAAGTACTTGCTGACGACGACGTTGGTGGCCAGCGGACTCCACGTGGCGGGGATTTCGCAGCCGGTCTGCTCGAAGAGGATCTCGCCGTTCTCATCCTTGATATGGGCGGTGCGCTGTTCCCATTCGACGGTGTCGAACGGATCGGTGTCGGGCGGGCAGAAGTAGGGTTCGACCTGCATGGGGGCGGCCTCCGGGGCGAGGCGACTGTGCCGGCCGTTGCCGTTCGAGCGAGAGGCGATTGTGGCAGACTTGGAGCGAAGCGAATCGTGCATCGTGCACCCTTTCTGTTCCGTGAAACGTGCGTCCGTTCGAGGTTCGTCGTCTTCCGCGGGTGCCGGATTGTCGTTTCCGGCCAACGCCGCGGAAGGCACAACCTGTTGTGGATACTCCCCGGAAAAGCCCCACATCTGGTTGCATTCACATTAATCGACGACTTTAGCGAACAAATCAAGCCTGTCAATCACGAAAACCACAAAATCTTGTGGTCCGGAGTTGGCTCGGCCCCAGAAGTTGTTGCGGGAGGCCGAATAACGACTTCTGCCGGTTCGGCTCCGGGTGGCACTCCTGGCCGGGTGGCACTGGTGGCTCGACCACCAGCGCCGAACGCGGGACGAACGCCCATGCTCCCGCGACGCCGCCGACTCCCTCGTCTCGTGTGCCGTGTCGCATGGGACCGCGTCCCGGCGTCCGACACGGGTGGGCAAGCCACCAGTGGCACCCGGCACCCGGCGTCCGACACTGGTGGGCAAGCCACCAGTGGCACCCGACCGCGGCTTTCAGGCGAAGCGGGCGTCGCGGCCGGTCGCGGAGAGCGTCACCTCGAGGGCCGGCGAATCGGCCGCGCCTGCGAATGCCGCGGAATCCGCCGTGGACGCGGCCGATCCGCTCTCGAGCCGGGCCAGGCGGCCGGTGGCGGCCAGCACGCGGAAGCGTGCCGCGAGTTCCGGCCGCAGGGCGAGGATCGCGTCAATGTCCGCCTTGTCCGGGTGTTCGCCGACCGTGCGGAGCTGGCCGAACTCGTCCAGTTCAACGCGGACGGGCGGGTCGGTGGCGATGCCCTCGAGTTCCAGCACCCGGCGCAGCTCGTCGGCGAACTCCGTCAGCAGGCGATCGAAGCGGGCATCCGCATTCGCAGTCGTCTGTGCCGATGGTTCGCCGGCGGCATGCGACGACAGGTCCTCACCGGGCGGTGCGGTGCCGCGTGAGCCGTCGTTGGGCATCATGCCGGAAATGCCGCGGCGAAGCAGGCTGGCAAACGCCGAGGACGCCGTCCCCACCGCCCGGACCGTCGCCGGCGCAGCGGCGGCAAGCCCGGCAATTGCTGGTGCGGAAAGCGGTCCCATCCGTGAGCCTGCTGTCTCAAGCGGTTCGCGCGCGATCTATCCGCCGTCCCTGGCGATTGATCGCGTCGTCTTCGTTCAACATCGGCACCCGGGAGGCGTCCACTCGATGACTGTTCGTTTTCTGGCGTCTGAACTGGTAACCAACCGTCAGCCGCGGTCAATTGGATGGTGCCGCACATGCACCCATCGACGCGGATCGAGGGTTGGCTGGTTGAAATCAACATTCGCTTATGTTAGAAGCGATCTCGTCGTCCCCAACCGACGAGTGGCTTCGCAAACCGCGACGAGTATCAGATCTGAGTGCTCCAGGAGTGTGAACCGTGAAGCGAACGTTTCTCGTGTGCCTGGGCCTGTCGCTGGCTGTGCTGGGCTCGTCCGCCTCCGCCAACGACCTCGACCGCGTGCTGGCGGAAGAGAACCGTGCCGGCGGCGTGACGGTCGCGCCGGCGCCTGTCGTCGACGATCTGGCTTTTCTGCGGCGGGTTTACATCGATCTGATCGGCCGCATCCCCACGACGCCGGAAATCGACGAGTACATGGCATGGCCGGCGGCCGAGCGCCGCTCTCGCGTTGTCGACGGGCTTCTGGAGCACGAGCGGTTCAACGACCGCTGGACCGTGTTCTTCGCCGATATGCTGCGCCTGCGGTCGAACGCCGAGGGTGGGGCGGCTCTCTTGGCGTTCGTTTACCAGTCGCTCAACGACCGCATGCCTTATGACGAGCTGGCCCGGCGGCTGATCTCCGCCGGCGGCAAGGCGGGCAGCGTCCCCGAAGTGGGCTACGTCCTGGGCGATGCGGCCGATCCGATGGCG
Organism: Planctomycetota bacterium; assembly: GCA_019347905.1. Taxonomy (GTDB): domain Bacteria; phylum Planctomycetota; class Planctomycetia; order Planctomycetales; family Planctomycetaceae; genus JAHWKJ01. The sequence continues at coordinate 4,679 of JAHWKJ010000309.1, read as the reverse complement.
CTCGCCGGCGTGACGTCGCAGGTGTTCATGGGCGTGCGGATCGCCTGCGCCCAGTGCCACGACCACCCCTTCGACGTCTGGACCCGCAAAGACTTCTACGGCCTGGCGGCGTACTTCGGCAAAACGCGCAGGCAGCAGCGGCAGATCGGCGATCGCATTCTGGGCGTCTACACCACCGAGGTCGAGCAGACCAGCGTCCTCTGGCCGCCGGAAGGCATCGCCGACGACGCCGATCGCAAGCCCATGCCGCCGACATTCCCGATCGCGCTGGTGGAGGGCGACCGCCCCAGCCGTTACATTGCGCGTCTCGCGGCTCTCCGCAGCGGACAGGACAACGCCGTAGCCGTGGCCAAGGCCGACCAGCCGGAAGGCGACCCTCTCGACGATTTGCTGGCCGACGCCGCGGAGAAGGCGCAAAGCCGCACGAAGGGCGGCCCCGGCGATGCGCTGGGCGTGCTGGCGGATGTGAAGCGCGACGTGGCGAAGATCGACGTTCAGAAGGCGGCCTGGCGGCCCAGCGATCTGCGGACCGAGTTGGCCGAGCTGATCACCGATCCCCGCAACCGATACTTTTCCCGCTCCTTCGCCAATCGTGTGTGGACCGAGCTCGTCGGCCGCGGCTTTGTGGAGCCGGTCGATGATTTCAGCGACAAGAACCCGCCCACGCGTCCCGAGACGCTCGACTTCCTCGCCGACGAGTTCGTCGCCGGCGGATACGACCTGCGGAAGCTGGTGCGGCTGATCGTCACCAGCGACGCCTACCAGCGCGGCCACGCCGCCGACAAACCGGAAGCCGAGCGGCTGGAGCTGGAGCAGGCGTTCCTCGCCACGCCCATGCGGCGGATGCTCAGCGAAGCCCTGTACGACAGCATCGTGACGGCGGGGCACCTGTTCGACGTGAAGCACGTCGCCGGCAAGAACCTCAAGACCGTGTGGCGCGAGACTCGCGTCCCGAAGCGTCCCGACGGCAGCGCCCGGCCCGTCGAGCCGATGTCATTGGCCGCGGCGGCCGGCGGCGAGATGAAGGCAATGCCCGCCGGGTCAAAGAAGCCTGCCACCGGCTACGACCTGGAGAAGGCGATCGAGCTGGACTTCGATAAGCTGCTGGCGAAGCGGGACGAGCCGATCGAGGTCGAGACGATGATGGTCAAGAGTGCCGAGGAAATTGAAGCCGAGCGGATGGCCGCCCAGGCCCGCGAGCGAAACATGGCCTTCATCGACCGCTTCGTGAAGGACGTCATCGACGACAATCCGCTGTTCACCACGGCGATGCGGATGCAGTCGCCCGCTCCGTTCGGCCACTTCCTGCGGGTCTTCGGCCAGCCCAACCGCGAGGACTTGGGCGGCGAGCGCGACCACAGCCCAACGATGCGGCAGGCCCTGATGATTCTGAACGGCCGCATCACGCACGAAGCCAGCCGCGTGGGCGAGTTGGAGCCGTTGTATGCACTCGTCGCCGGCAAGCAGGCGAACCTCGACGCCGCGGTCGGCCTCGCGTACTGCGAAATCCTCACCCGCGACCCAAGCGACGAAGAACTTGCCGACGCGCGGGCCATCATCGCCGAAGCCCAGGACCCGCTGGCCGGCATCGCCGACCTGCGCTGGGTGCTGTTGAATTCAAACGAGTTCCGATTCCTGCCGTAAGCCAATGAATGTTTAGCCGCTCCCAACGGGACGCGCGCCACACGCGCGTCCCGGTGGGACGCGGCTAAACTCGAAAAACAACTGCTCACCCGCCTCCACCGGAGTCTCACCATGTCCATGTCCTGCCGCGATTACCGCATTACCCGCCGGGCCATGCTCGGGGCCACCGGGGCCACGTTCCTGGGCTTTCAGGTGCGGCACCTGCTGGCGTTTGCCGGCACCAGCCACGCGCCGAAGGCCGAGCACGTGATCCTGTTCTGGAACGGCGGCGGCATGACGCACCTCGACACGTGGGATCCCAAGCCGGGCCGTCCCACGCAGGGCGAGTTCGAGCCCATCGACACGTCCGTCCCCGGCATTCAGATCGGTGAGATCTTCCCCGAAACGGCCAAACAGATGCACCGGGCGGCGCTCATCCGCTCGGTCGCCGGCACCCAGGGCGCCCACGGCCAGGCGACCTACAACCTGCAGACGAGCTACATCTCCACGCCCAACATCCAGCACCCGGGCATCGGCTCGGTGGTGGTGCACGAGAAGCAGCACGTGGGCGACCTGCCCGCCTACATCAGCATCAGCGGGCAGGCCCCGCGGGCCACGTACCTCGGCCAGCGCTGCGAAGCGTACTTTGTCCCCGCGCCCGGCGAGCGCGACCCGTATCTCGCCTTCCCCGAAGGCATCGCCCAGACCCGCGGCAACCGCCGGCTCGAAATCCTGGAGCGGTACAACAACCGCTTCGGCAAAGGCAAGAGCGACGCCAAGCTGGCTTCGACGCAGACCTCGATTGACGACGCCGTGCGCCTCATGCGCAGCCCGGCCCTCGAAGCCTTCGAACTCGACACCGTCCCCACCACCGTGATGAACCGCTACGGCGACACGCCGTTCGGCCGCGGCGCGATTCTGGCCAAGCGGCTCGTCGAGAAGGGCGTCCGCTTCGTGCAGGTCAATCGCGGCGGATTCGACACGCACTCCAACAATTTCCCGGCCATGCGGAACCACGGGGCCGTCATGGATCCGGCGCTGGCTTCGCTCATCGAAGATCTCGCCGAGAGCGGCCTGCTGGAGAAGACGCTGGTCATCATGCTCAGCGAGTTCGGCCGCACGCCACAGGTCAACATGAACGCCGGCCGCGACCATTGGGCCTCCTGCTTCAGTTGCTTCCTCGCCGGCGGCGGCGTGAAGGGCGGCACGGTGATCGGCGCGTCGGACGAAGACGGCTACAAGCCGGCCGACCGCCCGGTGAAGGTCGCCGACCTGCACGCCACCTTCTGCCACGCCCTGGGCATCGATCCCGACAAAGAAGTCCTCACCCCGCTCCAGCGGCCGATGAAGCTCGTCGATAACGGCCAGCCCGTGCTCGAACTGTTCGGCTGACCGCGAACAAACACCCCGAACCCCGGCTTCTCGAAAACGTGGAAGTCGGGGTTCTGTCATCTGCGGCGGATCGCTCGTGGATGGGTTCCTGGATGGCCACCATTTATCTCGAAAGCAGCATTCCCAGCTATCTCGCGGCGCGGCCGAGCCGCGACCCGACGACCGCTGCGAACCAGCAACTGACGCATGAATGGTGGCAAACCGCTCCTGCGGAATTCGAAATCTTCGTTTCAGAGGCCGTTGTGAACGAGATTGCTCGAGGCAATCCGGCGATGGCAGCCCGCCGCCTGAACTTCGTGGATGGCTTGCCGATCCTGCCTGCGACCGATGACGTGCGGGCGTTGAACCGCATTTACAGAAAGAGCCTTGGTCTCGTCGGCCGCGCGCGTCGCGACGTACCGCACTTCTCGTTCGCAGTCTCGTATGAGCTCGACTATCTGGTAACATGGAACCTGGCTCATATCGCGAGCCCGCGCGTCGTGCGGAAGTTGGCGGATTTGAACGAGGAACTGGGACGGCACGTCCCGATTGTCACGACACCGGCCGCGTTCCTTGCAGATGAAAGTGAGCGACTCTAATGCAAGATCCCATCCTGGAAGAGTTATACGAGATCCGCGAGCAGATTATGGAAGAGTGCGGCGATGACTTCGACGTACTGATGGACCAGTTGCAGCACGTGCGAGAACGATATCCCGATCGAATCGTCACTCTGGAGCAGATGCGGGAGCGATACCCCGAGAAATTCAAGAATCATCCAACGTTTGTTGAGCCCGCAGAAGTCGCATCCGCCAACTCGTCGGCAAGCCCGTGATTGACGATCCGATTGTGGAAGAGGTCTACCAGGTTCGCGCCCGCCTGCTGGAAGCGTGCGGTGGCGATCTGAAGCCCGCTGCCATCCCCGCCACAACGACACCAGACGACGCCGACTGAGCGAACAGCTCACCTTCCGTTAGCCCACCCCCGAGACATCCCGCCCATGACCGCCCGCCGTTTGGCCGCGCTTGCGGCACTGGCCGTTACGCTCTGCTGGAATCCAAGACTCGCCGCTCAGGACGCCGCCGCGGCCGATGCCGATGCGGCAGCCGATGACGCGGCCGGTCCCGTCCGCGGATCACTGGTCGAGGACCGGGCGGCGAGCAAGCTGCTCGAAGCCGGCGATGCTCGCTACGAGGCCGAAGAGATTCCCAAGGCGCTGGAAGTCTGGCAGTCGGTCATCGAGCGCTATCCGCGCAGCCGGGTGCGTTACGAGGCCCACATGCGGCTGGGCGGCCACTACCTCGATCGCGACCGCGCCTACGACCGCGCCCGCGTGCACTTCACCGAGGTCGCCGCCGAAGACAACCGCGACGAAGAGCTGCGGGCCGAGGCCACGCTCAAGCTGGGCGTGTGCTTCTACCATGCCCGCAACTACGGTAAGTGCTTCCAGATCATGCGGCAGGTGATCGAGCAGTTCCCCGTCAGCCCGCAGGTCAACGAGGCGTACTACTACATCGGGCTCGGGCATTTCCAGCTTGGCCATTACAGCCGCGCCATCGACGCGCTGGAGAAGGTGGGCACCGCGCTCTCGCAGGGCGATGCGAAGGTTGAGAAGCTGGAGGCGGGCAAGCGGCTGTTCGTGAAGATCGACGATGCGGACCTCGCCGCCCACGAGCCGGGCGCAAGAT
>JAHWKJ010000308.1:1908-7751 GCA_019347905.1 Planctomycetota bacterium | reverse complement strand
AGGCGGTCGAGCACCGGGTGGCGGCCATCGCGGATGTCCAGCAGCGGCTCGTCCACGATTTCAGGGCGGCAGTAGTTGCGCTTCACAGCCAGCGTGGCCAGGCCCGCCAGCACGTCCATCTCCGCCAGCACGCCGGCCGTCTGCTTCAGGCGGCCGCAGTCGGCGGCGACGCGCTCCCGCAGGGCCTGAAACAACTCCTGCTCCAGGTTCGTGGCGCTCTCCTCGGCGCGCAGCACCTTGTCTTCGTGCTCTTTGAGCTCCGGCGTGACGAACCGCTCCTGGTTCTTTAGCGTCTGCTTGCGAACGTAGTCCGCGGGCACCTTGTCGCGGTTGGCGGCGGTGACTTCCAGGTAGTAGCCGAAGACCTTGTTGAAGCCGACCTTCAGGCTGGCGATGCCGGTCCGCTCGATCTCGCGGGCCTGGTAGGCCGCGATCCACTCCTTGCCGCCGCGAGCCAAGTCACGCAGCTCGTCGAGCGGAGCACTGTAGCCGGGACGGATAATTCCGCCGTCGGTCGTGGTGAGCGGTGGCTCATCGACCAGCGCAGATTGAATTTCATCCCGCACTTCGGGACACAGATCGAGATCGGCCTCCAGCGCGGCGAGCCGCTCCGAGCGCCGCTCGCCCAGCATCGCCTTCAGCTTCGGCAGGCGGGCCAGCGTGCGGGCCAGGCAGCCCAGGTCGCGCGGACTGGCGCGGCCCGTGGCGACGCGGGCCGTCAGCCGCTCCAGGTCGTACACGCCGTCCAGCTCATCGCGCAATTCGCGGCACAGGACGGCCTCCGCCGCCAGTTCCTCGACCGCATCGTGCCGGCGGCCGATGGCGGCCGCATCGAGCAGCGGGCTCGACAGCCATTCGGCGAGCAGCCGCGCCCCCATGGGCGTGACGGTCTCGTCCAGCACCCACAACAGCGAGCCTTCGCGTTTGCCCTCGCGCAGCGTGCGCGTCAGCTCCAAGCTCGCCCGCGTGGTCTCATCGATGACCAGCCGCGTCGCACGGCGGTACGGCTCCAGCCGCGTGATATGGCCCAGCGAGCTTCTTTGCGTCTCACGTACATACTCCAGCAGGGCACCGGCCGCCACAACGCCGGGCGACGTGCCGTCGAGATCGAACCCGTCGAGCGTGGCGGTTTGGAAATGCTCCAGCAGCGTGCGGCGGCATTCGTCGCGCGAGTAGCACCAGGGCGGGCGTTCGGTGACGGCGGTGCCGTTCAGCGTGCCCAGCGCCTTCAGGCGCGCGAGCGTGTCGTCTTTCTCGGGCACGAGGCATTCGGCCGGACGCAGCCGGGCGAGTTCGTCCGCCAGATCATCGGCGAGAACCTCGGCGGCGACAAAGCGGCCGGCGGAAAGTTCCAGCCAGGCGAGGCCGATGGAGTCGCGTGCCGGGAACAGCCCCACCAGGTAATTGCTTTCGCGCGGGTCGAGCAAGGCCTCGTTGGTCAGCGTGCCGGGCGTGACGACCTGCGTGACCTCGCGCTTCACGAGACCCTTGGCTTTCTTCGGGTCTTCGACCTGCTCGCAGACGGCGGCGCGGCAGCCGGCTCGAACGAGCTTCTGCAGATAATTGTCGAGCTGATGATAAGGAAACCCCGCCATGGGGATGGGGTTGGTCGAGCCTTTGTCCCGGCTGGTGAGCGTCAGCCCCAGCAGTTTGGCGGCGACCTCGGCGTCTTCGTAGAACAGCTCGTAAAAGTCGCCCATGCGGAACAGGAGCAGCGAGCCGGGATTGGCGCGCTTGACCTCCAGGTAGCGCTCCATCATGGGCGTGGGTTTGCGGCCGGTTTCGGACATCACCTGTTCAACGACATTACGTGTTTGACCTCGCGCCCACGGGTTCGGGCCCGTGGGCTTCGCTGCGGATGTCGACGGTGCCGGATCCTACCGGCTCGCGCGTCTGGAACGCCAGTTCCGCGATTGTGGCGGCGTGCGCGAGGCCGCCCGCGCGGTGAATCACCTTCTGAATCCGCTGCGCCTCGACGCGGTAGTGTTCGTCGCTCAAGACTCGCGCGACCGCGCTCCGAATCCGCTGGGGCGAGACCTTTCTCAACGGGACGACTTCGCCGACGCCGTTCCACGCCACGCGGGCCGCGACCCCCGGCTGATCGTTCGTAATGGGAACCGCGACCAGCGGGACGCCCTCCGCCAGCGATTCCATCACCGTGTTCATGCCGGCATGCGTGATGACGGCGGCCGCCCGGCGGACCAGCTCGAGCTGCGGCGCGAACGGCACGATGAGCGGTTCGCCCGCGAAGTCACCCGGCGGTTCGGCGTCGGCGCGGCCCAGCGATAGCACGAGTTGCGCATCGAGATCGGCACATCCGGCGGCGATCGCCCGGAACACGTCGAGCACGCGGTTCTGCAGCGTGCCCAGCGAGGCGTAAATCAGCGGCCGTCCGTCAAGCCGCTCCCACGGAAACGGCGCCGCGGCCCGACCGGAACCGTCCGAGAGCGGCCCCACGTAATGAAACCAGGCCGGAAGCTGCCGCCGCGGGAAATCGAACTCGCGCGGAAGCTGCCCGAGCTGCGCCAGCGGCGAATAGAAGTCCGGCCGCGCGCGGTGCGGCGGCATCCGCCACTCCCGCCGCTGCTCGTTGATGAGATCGAGCACCGGCCGCGTCTTCGCGCGGAAGACCGCATAGCCGATGCGATTCCGCAGCCGCCCTCCAAAGGTTGGCCGGTAAGGCCAGCCAGTGACGGCCGGCGGCACGTCCGGCTCTTCATTGAGCAACAGCGCACTCGCCACGGTGACAAAGGGCAGACCAAAGCGATCGGCGACGGTGCCGCCCGCGGGCGACGTTTGATCGACCACCAGCCCGTCGAGTCGCAGTCGCTCCATGACCGCGGGCGATTCCCGCAGAAACATCCGCGTGGCCCGCAGGAACTCCGCGATCGTAAAGGCAATCGCCCGCCGTCCGCTGAGTGCCCCCAGCCGCGCCGAAAGCTCCGGCGTGCTGCCGAGCGGGAACTCCGCCTCCCCCACCGCCTCGAAGCCGAGACCGGCGTCGCCCACCTTGTCGCGCGCATCGAGCTTGCCGACGAACGTGACCCGATGCCCGCGCCGCGCCAACTCCCGCCCGAGCGCGAGCACGGGGTTGAGGTGACCGCTGAGCTCGGGGCAGACGAGGCCGATGTGCATCGTGCGGAAAATCCGAATGACTAAATCCGAAATGTTTAGCCGCGACTCGCCAGAGGAGCGCTCTATGTGAGTCGGCCACAGAGCGCTCCTCTGGCGAGTCGCGGCTAAACGCCTCACATTTCCGGCCGGGCCTCGGGGAACAGCATGCTGACGCTCGTGCGGTCGTGGATCGAGCGAATCGCCTGGGCGAACAGGCCGGCCACGGAAACCACCGAAACATTCTTCGGCAAGGGATCGAAAGCCCGCTCGATCGTGTTGGTGATGAACAGCCCCCGGACGGCACTGTCGGCGATGCGGGCGGCCGCTCCCTTCGACAACACGCCGTGCGTGCAGGCGGCGTAGATCTCCCGGGCGCCGCGGCGCTTGAGCAGCTCGGCCATGGCCACCAGCGAGCTGGCGGTGATGGCCAGATCGTCGACCAGCAGCACATTGCGGCCGTCCACGTCGCCGATCACGTCCAGTGCTTCCGCACGCTCGCTGTGGTCGAGCCGCTGCTTGTTGCCGATGACGACCGGCACGCCCAACAGGGCCGCATACGCGGCGGCGTCTTTGGCGAAGCCGGTGTCGGGGCTGCACACCACCAGGTTTTCCAGTCCCAGCGAGCGGAAGTGCTCGCACAAGACATGGCGGGCGTACAGATGATCGACCGGCACCCGGAAGAACCCCTGAATCTGCGGGCTGTGCAGGTCCATCGTCAGCACGCGGTCGGCCCCGGCGGCTTCGATCGCGTCGGCGCACACCCGGGCGCGGATGGAGACGCGTGGCTCGTCCTTCTTGTCGCCCTTGGCGTAGCTGAAGAAGGGGATGACCGCCGTCACCTGCTGGGCGCTGGCCCGTTTGAGCGCGTCGATCCAGAATAGCAGCTCCACGAAGTTGTCGTTCACCGGATGATGCACGCCCTGGATGATGAACGTGTCGCGGCCGCGCACGTTTTCTTCCACGCGGACGAATACGTTGCCGTCGCTGAAGATGCGGGCGTCCGAGGGCACCAGTCGCACCCCAAGACATTCGGCGATGGCCGCCGCCAGCCGCGGATTGGCCGACCCCGCCAGCACGGCGAGATCGCCCTGAGGGGCCTGAAACGGCTGCGGACGCGGCCCCATGGGGCGCGGTGCATTGGTGGAACCGCCAGACACGGGCAAACCCTCAGTGGTGTCGTTTCCAGACCATGATACCGGCCGTCCGGCATGACCGACAGCCGCCCGCGACGTTTCGACGGCGGCCGCGTGTGGTCGAGAAAGTCGGTAGTGTGGATTTCAATCCACACTACCGACGTTGCATGGCGTGTGCCCATCATTGATTCGCTCGTGTGCATTGAAATCCACACTACGTCTCAGCGACCGTCTATTCAGGAACCAGCCACGGGGCCTACAATTCCTCGCCGTGGCTTCGTCTCCGTGTTTACGACCATGAGTTCCGAAGAGCTTGAAACCACCGTCCCGGGACCTGCCGGGAAGGTCCGGACGCTTCCTGCGACGCCCGGCGTCTACCTCATGAAGGACGCCCAGGGCCGCGTGATTTACGTGGGGAAGGCGGTCAGCCTGCGGAGCCGCGTCGGCAGCTATTTCACGGAGGCCGCCGCCAGCGACCGGCGCACCGCGGATCTCGTCCGCGAGATCGCCGACGTCGACTTCATCGAGACCGACAGCGAGGTCGACGCGCTGCTGATGGAGGCCCGGCTGGTGAAGGACATCCAGCCGCGGTTCAACCAGGAGCTCAAGGACGACAAGACGTTTCCCTATCTCGAAATCTTCGTCCGCGAGGACTTTCCGCGAGTCGAGTTCACCCGCACGCCGCAGCCGAAGGGCACCAAGCTCTACGGCCCCTTTACGAATGCGAGAAAACTGCGCGGGGCGATCGCGGTGCTGCAGAAGATCTTTCGCTTCCGCACGTGCTCGCTCGACATCGACGACGGCGACCAGCGCTGGCGGTGGTTCCGGCCGTGCCTGCTGGCCAGCATCCACCAGTGCACGGCCCCCTGCAACCTGCGGATTTCGCGGGAAGAGTACCGCAACGACATCCGCCGCCTGCGGATGTTTCTCGACGGCAAAAAGGACCGGCTGTTCAAGGAGCTGCGCCGCGAAATGCTCGAGGCCTCGCAGAACCAGCACTACGAGAAGGCCGCCCGCATCCGCGACGAAATCCAGGCCTTGGAGAACCTCAATCTCCGCGGCGACCTCGAAGAACATGCCCAGCCGGAGGTGTTCTACATCGATCCGAAAAAGGGGCTCTCCGGGCTCAAGCAGATCTTCAAGCTCGAGGCATTGCCCCGGCGGATCGAGGGCGTCGATATCGCCCATCTGCACGGCGGCGAAACGGTCGCGAGCTTGGTGCAGTTCATCGACGGGCTGCCGTTCAAGCACGGCTACAAGCGATATCGCATCCGCACGGTCGAGGGCGTGGACGACTTCGCCGCACTGCGGGAGGTCGTCAGCCGCCGCTTCCGCCGCCTGCAGCAGGAAGGCGAATCGTTCCCCGACATCCTGCTGATCGACGGCGGCAAAGGCCAGTTGGGTGCCGCTCTGGAAGCTCTGCGAACGATCGACATCCAGCCGCCGCTGGTGCTCTCGCTGGCCAAGCGGGAAGAAGAGGTGTACGTGCCGGACGAGCCGCAGCCGCGGCGACTGAGCCGTCACTCGTACGGACTGCGGCTGTTACAGTACGTCCGCGACGAGGCGCACCGCTTCGCTCAGCATTACCACCACATT
>JAHWKJ010000308.1:0-1808 GCA_019347905.1 Planctomycetota bacterium | reverse complement strand
CGGGTGGCCGGGTCAGTTCCAACGGACGAGCTGCCGGCGGGCTTTGTCGAGATGACCGGCGAGCACGTCCCGCTCGGAATCCGGACAGCTCTTGAGGCAGCTTTCGAGAAGGTCGATGGCCTGTCCCGGCCGCTGGGCATGAATCGACAAGAGCGCCAAGTCTCGCCGCTGGTGGTAAGCAGCGGGTTCGAGAGCCGTCAGCCTGCGCTGAACGATCCAGGCGGCAGGCCACGCTTCCGTTCGCACGTACAGCGCCTTCAGGTTGTTGAGCATGCGGATGATGATCGTCCGGGCGTCGACGCCCTTCAGCATGCGGCGGACGCGGGACACCGGCAGTCGGCTCAACCGCTTCAGCCAGCTTGTGCACTCGGCGGCGTCGAGGATGCGGCCGCCGCCATAGGCGTCCAAAAACAGCGGGCCGGGCGGGGCCTCCAGCCGCGTCAGAAAGTGCATGGGAGCCGAAGCGCCCTCGAGCTCCAGGCCCACCTGGCGGGCGACGGCCATGTACACGACCGAGAGGCTGATGGGAATCCCGCGTCCCGACTGGACGACGCAGTCGATAAAGCTGCCCTCGGGGCGGTCGTAGGCCGCTTCGTCGCCGGCAAGGCCGTGCTCATGCGTCAGGCAGGCGATCAATTCTTCGAGTGCCGCCCGTTCGGTTCTGGCCCGCGCAACAGCGGAACGCAGCTCCGCGGCGCGGGCCGCGATCCAGTCCAGCGTCGGACCAAAATCGAGATCGGGCCTCGCATCGCGCGAAAGCTCCAGTGCCGCGACCGTCACATCGACGTCGTCCTGACGGCGCAGCAGCTTCGTGAATTCCACATCGCGGACGTAGGCGTCGGCTCCGGGCGCCATCAGAACTGCCCTAACGCGGCAGGCAATCGTTGCAGCGAAACTGGGAGCGATTCTAGTTCGACCGCTTCGACGGTGTCGAGAGCAGCCGATTTTCTTTGCCGGATCTCCGTCAATAAACACCGGAGTCGCCTTGCGGTTCCACTGTTGCAAAGGAATCGGCCACGGGAGGCAGAGGCTCGTGAAGGGCGCGATCGATGTCCCGACGGGCCGACAGCCAGTACCCCGCACCGATGATCGCTAACAGAATTGTCACGACTCTGTACGCCAGTGCCGTCAACAGACCGGCTCCGCGGGTTGAACCGGCGAGGGCGTAGAGTTCGGCGACTGCCCCTTCGAGGGCACCCGTGCCGGCCGGAAGCGGAACGGCAACGCCGACCACTTCGGCGGCCGGAACCAGTTGCAGGTGCTCCACATAGCTCGGCACGTGGCCCTGTCCGTGTAATGCGAGGGCGGCTGCGTAAAACCCGCTCAAAAGCAGCAGGTGGCCGACGAGGCTGAGTCCGAAGGCGGCAACCAGCACGCGCCGTCGGCTCTGGTAGACGACCAGAGCGGCAATCATTTCCCCGATCGCCACGCCGACGACTGGGATCGCCGCCAGACGCCGCCACAGACGCCAGCGAGGCACCGCCGGATGCAAGAGCGCCGCACAGCCCACCAGCCCCACACCGCTGCCGATCCAGAACAGGCCCATCGCCGTCTGAAACAGCGCCACCTCCACCAGCGGCGTCGGCACGAGCACCGCGAAACCGGCGACCACCAACAAAGCCAAGAGACCCACCACCCGGTCGATGATGACGGTGGCGGCGGCCACCAGCCTTCGGGAGCTTTGCTCGCGGGCGATCAACGAGGCCTTCACCAGGTCGCCGCCCACCGCTCCGGGGGCCACGAAGTTGAACAGGTAGCCGATAAAACCCAGCCGCAGGGCGTCACGAATTCGAAACGGGAAGTCCTGC
>JAHWKJ010000307.1 GCA_019347905.1 Planctomycetota bacterium | reverse complement strand
CACCATGAACCACGGATCACCCAGCGCGGCCTCGCTACGCTCGGCCGCAACCAAAGTGAACAGAAGGTAAACGGAGATAACGGAGGCTCGGCATCGAGGTATCCAAAGCCTTTCTGCTCCGTTTCCTTCGTTTGCTCCTGTTCAGAAATCGGCTTCGACGCCGGCTGCAAAAATTTGCGCAAGCGAAAAAACTTTTGAACGTTTGTAGTACGGATGGCACGGATAAACCCGCTAAACGCTGCGGAGGATCCGACAGAACAGTGTGTCCTTCTGCCAGACAATCACCAAGGGACGTGGCTGTGGCAGGTCGAACCAGAACGATGCCTCACTACAAAGTCATCTGCTGGCTCACCAGGTAGTAGTACAACCCCCGGCGATCGAGCAGCTCCCGGTGCGTGCCTTCTTCGATGATCATCCCCCGATCCAGCACGACGATGCGGTCGGCCTTCTTCACCGTGGACAGACGGTGGGCCACGATGAGCGCCGTGCGGTCGCGGAGCATCGACTCCATGTTCTGCTGGATGAGCTTCTCCGATTCCGCATCCAGCGCCGAAGTGGCCTCGTCGAAGATCAGGATTCGCGGATCGTTCAACAGCGCCCGGGCGATGGCGATCCGCTGCATCTGACCGCCCGAGAGCCGAATGCCGGCTTCGCCGATGACCGTGTCGTAACTCATGGGGAAGCCGGTGATGAAATCGTGGGCCCCGGCGATTTTCGCCGCAAACAGGACTCGTTCCAGCGAGGCCTCCGGGTCGGCCAGGGCGATGTTCTCGCGGATCGTTCCCGAGAGGATTTCCGGTGATTGCGGGACCACGCCGAGTTGCTCGCGCAGCGACTTGACGTCGGCCGTCGTCAGGTCGAAGCCGTCGATCAGCACGCGGCCCTCCGTGGGGTGGTAGAACCGCTGCAGCAGGTTCACGAGAGTCGTCTTCCCCGAACCGGACCGGCCGACCAGCGCGACGGTCGTGCCGGGATCGATCTCCAGGTTGAGGCCGCTGAGAATGTTCTCGTCGTCGAGGCCGTACCGGAAGCTGACGTTCTGAAGCTGAATGGCGCCGCGGAGGCGGGGCAGACGAATGGCGGATGCTCCCTGCGCCTGCTCCGGCTCGAAGTCGTGCACGTCGGCCAGCCGCTGGAGCGAAAGAAACGCCTCCTGCAGTTCGTCCCACAGACCGATCAGGTTCATGACCGGCTCCAGCGCCATCCCCACGAGCAACTGGAACGCGACGAGCTGGCCCACCGTCAACTCGCCCGCAATGACCAGGTGCGCGCCGTACCAGAACAGGAGCAGCCTCGCGATGATGTCGATGCCGGTCGATGCGCCGGAGAGGCCGCGATCGAGGGCGGCGTCGCGGTAGGCCACGTTCGCCTCGCGAACCAGGTGGTTCTCCTGGCGCCAGCGGGCGGGATCTTCGGCCGCGGAACTCTTGACGGTGCCGATGCTCTTGAACAGCTCGATCAAATGCGAATTTGCCGCCGCCGATTGCTCGACCGCCTCCAGGTTGTTCCGTTTGAGCGCCGGCGTGAACGCCAGCGTCAGACCGGCGTACAGCGGAATGGCGAACAGCGCGACCGCCGTCAGGGGCGGGCTGTAGTACAGCATCAACCCGATCGTCAGGACCACGGTCATCATGTCCAGGACGGTCGAGATCGCCTTCCCGGTGAGAACGTCCTGGATCTCCTCGTTGTCTTCAAACCGCTGCATGACGTCGCCGATCCTCCGCGTGTGGAAGAACCGCAGCGGCAGCCGCAGCATCTGCCGCAGCAGATCCGACGAGAAACGCAGGCTGAGCTTTTGTGCCAGGTGCGTCGAGAAATAGTCCCGCAACAGGCCGATCACCATCTGGAACACGCTGACGATCAACATGCCGACCAGCATCAGGTTCAGCATGTGCACGTTCTGATGGACGAGCACGCGATCCACCACGATCTGCGTGAACACGGGCGAGACGAGTTGAAACAGTTCCAGAATGATCGACGCCAGAAAAATCTCGAACAGCAACCCGCGGTGCGGCCTGAGGTAAGGCAGGAAGCGGCGGAAGGTCGTCTTCGCCGGCTCGGTCTGCACCAGGGTCGATGTCGGGGTGAGGCTCAACAACCGGCCCGTCCATCCGGCTTCGAACTCCTCGCGCGTCAGGCGGCTCACACCGACCGCCGGATCGGCGACGGTCACCCGATCGCCCTTCACCTGGTAGACCACGACATAGTGGAAGCCGCGCCAATGGGCGATGGCCGGCAGTTCGAGACTCCGCAGCCGGTCGAACGGCAGCTTCAAGGCCCGCGTCGAGTACCCCAACTGCTCCGCCGCCGCGGCCAGGCTGGAGAAACTCGCCCCCTCCCGCCCGACACTGGCGAGATCCCGGAGTCGGCCCACGCTCAGGGAGACGCCATGAAACTTCGACACCATCGCCAGACACGCGGCACCGCAGTCGGTTTCGTCCAACTGCCGCACCAGGGGAAACTTCCGGAACAGCCTGCGGCGGCGCCGCGCGGAGCGTCCGCGCTCCGGGGTCTCCGGCGATTCCTCCGCCGACGGCTCCGCTCGAACGGGGGCCGCGATCGTGGAGTCGTCGAACGCAGGCCGTCGGCTGCGGACTTCCGGAGGCGGACCGAACTTCTTCTCCAGTTCCGCATCCACGCGGTAGAGTTCCAGGCGTCGAACGATTTCCTGCTGAATGTCGGGAGCGGACTTGAGCAACTCGTCGAAGTCGGACCGCGCCAACCGCAAACAGTCGCAGTCCGTGGCCGCGACGACGGTGGCCGTTCGAGTCGAGTTCTCGAACAGAGCCCGCTCGCCGAAGAAGTCGCCCGCGGAGTAGCGGCCCAGCGACGGCTGACGACCGTTGCGTCCCGCGAGCACCTTCGCTTCGCCGGAGCGCACGAGGAACAGATGCTCCCCCGGCTCCCCCTCGCGGAGGATCGGCTCGCCCGAGCGGAACGAGACCGGTTCGAGCCGGTCGAGGAGCCTCATCAGCTCGCCGAGCGGGACCGCCCGGCCCAGCATCGTCGTCCGCAGGAAGCCCACCAGCTCCCGCTCATGCTGCAGCGTGTGCACGTACTTGCGTAGCGCCGCATTCCGCTCGACCAGGCTGCGGAAGGCCGCCTGCGGAATCTTGAGCAATAAGATGTCCGCGGCGGCCCGCACTGTGGCGTTTCGCGGCTCGTCGGACAGGATCGCTCGCTCGCCGATGAGTTCGCCGGCCTGGCAGGTCGCCAATGTCACAGGCCGGCCGGCGTGCTCGCGCAGGATCCGCAGGCGTCCGGAACAGATGAGGAAGGCGGCATCGCCCGGCTCGCCCTCTCGCAGGATCGTATCGCCCAGCGAATGGGAAACCAGCGAGCAGTGCCCCAGCAGCGCGTCGAGTTCTTCCTCGGTGAGCACCGAGAATTCCGGGTGCTCGCGAAGATGACGCTTGAACTGCTCGGCATCGAGTACGCTGGCGCTCATGGGCGGTTCAACGATCCGCTCGCCGGCCCTGCTGAAACTCCAGGAGCGGCTTCAGCAGGATTTCGAGAATCCGTTTCCGCTCCGTCACGATCTCCGCCCGCGCCGTCATCCCCGGAAGCAGCGGCTTTCGCTCCCCGCGAACCCGAAAGTAGTGTTGATCGAGCATGCAATACGCGCGGAACCAGGAGCCGCCCCCCGCGGGCGCAACCTGCGCGGACGAGGCCGGCCCGCTGTCCTCGGCCACTTTCACCAGACGCGTCAAGCGGCCGCCGATCGCGCCATGCTCCGCATAGGGAAAGGCGTCGAACTTCAGACGCACCGGCAGGCCCTCGCGGACGCGACCCATCTCGCGGTTCGGCACCCGCACCTCGGCGACCAGCCTGGCGTCATCGGGAACGAGCGTCATCAGCGTCGCTCCCCGCTGGGCCGCAGCCCCCTCCGTAACGACGATCCGCCCAACCAGCCCGTCGACCGGCGAGAGCACCCGATGCCGGTCGGTCTCCGTTCCCGTGCCGCTGGCAAGCTTGTCGAGGAGCCCTTCGCTCACGCCGCTGAGGTTCAAACCGGCACTCCGGCGGGCCTGATCCAGTTTGAAGGCCAGCGCGTCCCGTTTCAGCCGGGTTTCCAGCCGGACGAGTTCCAGTTCGTCCTGCCTCTGACGGATCTCGAGGTCCGCCGCTCCCGCGGCCACTTCGCTCTCGGCGAGTTCTTCCCGAATGACGGCGGTCGCCTTTTCGTGTTCGTTGATTTTTGTCCGCAGCGAGACGCCCTGGATCTGCGTCTCGACTTCCGCTTCCGCAATCATCGACGCGAGCTTTTCGACCTCGGCCTGCGCCTGTTCGTGCTTCCGTCTGGTCGTGAGCAGGTCCAATTCGGTCGCGGCGTCTCGGAACGCGAGCCGCTCGATTCGTTGGAGCAGTTTCGTCGACAGCTCGAGGGCGGCTTCGGCGTTTGTCCGTTGCAGGCGGAGCCGCTTGATCGTCTCGTCCTGCTTCCGGGATCCCAGCTCGTGCTGACGGCGGGCAAGTTCCAGCGCTTCGGTCTCCCGGGCCAACTGCTCGCGCAAGGCCGCCTGCCGGCGATTGTGGCCGGCGATCTGCTGGCGAAGGATCGCGATCCGCGCCTGGAATTGCCGCTCCTTGAGCGGGATGACCTCTTCGAGTTCCTTGTGGACTTCGGCGAGCGCCTGCTCGGAGGCGCGGACGGCCGCCAGAATGGAGACGACCTGCTGGGAATCGACGACGGCCAGCGGCTCTCCGGCGGCGACGCGGTCCCCTTCCTCGACCAGCAATTCCGTCACGATTCCCTCGAGCTCCGTCTGCACCGGCTTGAGCCGTCCCAGCGGCGTGACCACGGCCGGCGCCACCGTCACCACATCGATGCGGGCCAGGTAAGCGAACGCCAGACCGATGCCCAGAAAGCAGATGCAGACGTAGATGAGGCTCCGCGACATCCACGAGGGCATCGCCGCCAGCGTGTCCGAAAGCGGAGAAGGTTCCGCCTCCCAATCCGCAAGGGCCGACGACGGCGCCTCGACGTCCAGGGAATCGTGCTGTGCGGTGTCCGTCGGCATCGACTCGCAATCAACGCTCGGGGGACCGGTCTCAACGATTCAGTTGAAGAGCTTGAAGCTATTCGCCGGCGAGAAGTCGGACTTTGAGATGGTTCGTTTCTTGCTCCGAATCATCGCCCGGTACTTCACGATGTACTTCCCCTTCTTGAGCCGCGTCAGGCGGAGCATGTTATTTTTGGTGATCTTTTTCTGAATGAATCTGTTTTTCCCTTTGATTTTCCTAAGAACGACCTCGTACACAACCCTGGGGTCCACTCCGCCCCGTCCCCCGCGTGCCCCGCGTCCCCCGAACACGGCGGCGGCTTCTTCGGCGGTGAGGTCTTCCGGTTCCGGCAGGTCGAGAATCTGAATCGGCATCGATGTCTCCGTTCGGATGAGGCGTCTCCGCGGTGGCAGCGAATCGCGTCCACATTGGGATATTCCAGAACGGGCACAGAAATGGACACGAAATCTCCGCGAATTCTGAGCGAGGAGCGAGCGAGCAGAGAGCGTCGCACGAGGCCTTGCCGCGCGGCGGTCGCGACCGCCGTCGAAGCACCCGATCCGGCGGCGGCCTTCAGCGTGTCCGGGCGGCCACTCTATTCCTCGAACCGCACGTCGTCGATCAGCAGCTCGAAGGGACCCGCTTCGGCGCCGCTGCCGAAGAACAGGCCGGTGATGCCGCGGCCGTCGGCGCCGTCGAACGCCTTCAGCTCGTCGGTGCTGTTTCCACTCGGGGCCGGCTTTGAAGGTCTTCATCGAGGGCTGATAGCCGCGCGCCTGCGTGAAGAGCATCACGGAGTATTCTTTGCCATCGCCCTTCGCCCGGAAGCTGAGGGCTTTCTTGCCGGACAGGTTGGCCGGGGCCATGGGGGCGGGGCCGGGAGAAAACGTCGCGCCGGCCGCGGTCCCAACGGCTCAGCCGAAGTTGAAGCTGCTCGCCGGCGAGAAGTCGGACTTTGAGACGGTTCGTTTCTTGCTCCGAATCATCGCCCGGTACTTCACGATGTACTTCCCCTTCTTGAGCCGCGTCAGGCGGAGCATGTTATTTTTGGTGATCTTTTTCTGAATGAATCTGTTTTTCCCTTTGATTTTCCTAAGAACGACCTCGTACACAACCCTGGGGTCCACTCCGCCCCGTCCCCCGCGTGCCCCGCGTCCCCCGAACACGGCGGCGGCTTCTTCGGCGGTGAGGTCTTCCGGTTCCGGCAGGTCGAGAATCTGAATCGGCATCGATGTCTCCGTTCGGATGAGGCGTCTCCGCGGTGGCAGCGAATCGCGTCCACATTGGGATATTCCAGAACGGGCACAGAAATGGACACGAAATCTCCTCGAATTCTGAGCGAGGAGCGAGCGAGCAGAGAGCGTCGCACGAGGCCTGCCGCGCGGCGGTCGCGGCCGCCGTCGAAGCACCCGATCCGGCGGCAGGCCTTCAGCGTGTCCGGGCGGCCACTCTATTCCTCGAATCGCACGTCGTCGATCAGCAGCTCGAAGGGACCCGCTTCGGCTCCGCTGCCGAAGAACAGGCCGGTGACGCCGCGGCCGTCGGCGCCGTCGAAGGCCTTCAGCTCGTAGCGGTGCTGTTTCCACTCGGGACCGGCGAACATTCTAAACCAGTGCTCACGGCCAAGCGATGAAGGCAGATCGCGTCGAGCCGGCGGCGGCGGCAGGAGCGCTCTGCATCTCAACGCGACATCGCAGGCTCGACCGTCCACAATTCCACGTGCCGCGGCTCGCGCGGGTCGAGTACGTCCTCGAGGCGCAGGCGATAATCTGGAAACGCCGCATGGCGGATGCGCGAGCGAAGCTGGGGCGAAGCGACGACCCAGTATGCGCGGCGGTCGCGGAAGCCCTGCAGAGCGCCGGGGCGTGTGAATTCCTCGGGCAGCAGTCGCGCGTACAAGATGCGGTTCGCGAGGGCCGGATCGTTCACTACGTAATCGACATGGGCGTCGCCCAGCGCCGCATCGATGAACACCAGGCCGCGTTCTTCGCCAATCACTCGGGCGATCTCACGGTGGAAGTGCGCGTATTTGAGTCGCGAGAACGCCAGCTTGTCGATTTCGCGCCCCACGCGCGAGACGGCGGGCGCTGCCGGGTCCGGCGGCGCGTATTCGAACGACCGCGTGGGCAGATACGCCATCAGCAGCGGCAATAGCGCGACCGCCAGCCACCACACGGGCATCAGCGGCCGGCCTTCCGCCCGCCACGAGCACCACAACCAGCGCGTAGCCCCCGCAAACAGGAGCAGCCACAAGGGTCCCGTCTCAAACACGTAATGCCAGTGCATGATCCCCGAAAACCAGTAGGGCACGTGCGCCGCATGCAGCGAGACGATGCCGGCCGGAACCAGCCACCAGCGGCGGTCGATGTGCGGCAGGGCCGCCGCAAAGAGCACCGACGCCATCGCCAGCGGCACGATTCCCAGCGTCCAGCGCCAGCTCGCGACAAGCCGCAGCTTCACGTTCCGCCAGGCACGGGCGGGCGTGAGGTTCTCCGCCCAGCGGTCATAATCGCCGCGAACCTTCGGCCGCAGCCGTTGTTCGCCACGGATGACGTTGTTGAACCCGTAGACGTGTCGCGGGGTGTAGATGTCGGTGTATTTCTGGTAGGGCGTCGTCCAGCCGCTGCCGGTGATGGCGCGGTTGTAGACGAACAGAAACGCGAGTCCCGCCAGTAGGGGAGCGCCCATTGACGCGAAGAGGGCAAGCCGCTGCGCCGACAGAACGAGCGCCCGGTCAGATTCATCGCCCTGAATGCGCTGCG
>JAHWKJ010000306.1 GCA_019347905.1 Planctomycetota bacterium | reverse complement strand
GTGCGCGAAGGCTCGGGCAGCGGCCCGGTCGCCCAATTCGTGCGGCCGGTGTGGGGATTGAGACTGCTGATCCCCAGGCTGCCGGCCGAACAGATGAGCTGCGGCGGTCCGCCCTCGTGCCGGATGACGAGCGGCGTGGCGTAGGAGGCCGTGTTGAACACGCGGAGCGTGCTCCACACCGTGCGTCCGGTGCGGCGGTCGAACGCCACGACGGAGCTGGGGCCGTCCTGGTCGTTGGGGATGATGACGAGCTCTTCAAAGACAATCGGCGAGACTCCCAGGCCGTGCTGGCTCTGGAATGGTCCCAGGTTCCGCCGCCACACGAGTTCGCCGTCGAAGTCGTAGGCGGAGAGGTAGAAGTTTTCCTCGTCGGCGAAGGCGACGTACACGCGCTCGCCGTCGACGGCGGGAGTACTGGAGGCCCAACTGTTCTTGAGGTGCCGGTGCGTGGAAGACGTGCCGATCGACCGCGACCACTGCTCCTTGCCCGTCGCGGCATCGAGGCAGAACAACAGCCGGATCTCGCCGCCTTCGGAGCCTTCGCCCAGCGACGAGGTGATAAACAGCTTCTCGTCCCAGATGACGGGCGAGGCGTGTCCCACACCAGGCAGCTCGATGTTCCAAGCGTAATCGCTGGCGCTCCAGGTGACGGGCAGTCCCTTCTGTTCGACCACTCCGCTGCCGTCCTCACCACGGAACCGCGGCCAGTTATCGCCCGCCGCGGCGGCCGACCACGCGGCCGCGAGTACGGCCGCCAGGGCAATCGTCGTTCGCAGGGAGCGGGGGGAAGTCATGCGGTTCATCTCCGGCGTGGGGTGGTGACGGGGTGACGGGGTGACGGGGTGACGGGGTGACGGGGTGCCGGGGTGACAACGCGTACGTTTAGCCGCGTCCCAACGGGACGCGGCTAAACTCCGTGCCGGTTCAAGCCGGCGGTGCCGGTTCAGGCCGGCAGTGCCGGTTCAGGATGACGTACGCGACGGCAGAGTTCAAGATTCGCGAGTTGCTCCTCAAGGAAGCAAGCCATCCTTGCCCCCTGAGCCTGGCGCGTTATGCTGAACGGGCCGTTCGGCACGGGCGCTCCATCCCGCCACGGAATTCGACAAGCTCATTTCCTGCAGGGGCCGTTCGATGGTTCCGATGCTGCAAGCGGCTGCGCCGCTGCGCGTCCTGTTCGTCGCCGTCGCTTGCACGTTAGCCGTCGCGGGCGGCACCCCAGGGCCGCTTTGTGCCGCCGACGTGAAGGGCACAGCCGATCGGCCTCCCGTCCGCAGGGACACCGGCATCCAGACTCGCGTGCCCTGGACGACCTCGCGCGTCCGCGGCACTCCCGATCCGCCGGCGGCTTTCACCACGGAAGTCGCGTTCCCGCGGCTGAAGTTCAACGAGCCGCTGTCGGTGGCGCTTGTTCCGGGAAGCGACACCTTTGTGGTCGCCGAGCGCAATGGCCGTCTGTACGCCTTTGCGGCCGAACGGGACGCCGCCGAGAAGTCGCTCGTCATCGACGTCGGCCGCACGACGTACGGCATCGCACTGCATCCAAGCTTCGCCGAGAATGGCCGGTTGTATGTCACCTACGTGCTCGACGCAGCCAATCCGGCGGAGAACGGCAGCCGCCTCGTCGAATTCACGGTGCCGGACCGCGAGAAGCTCATTGCCGAACCGGCTACGGAACGGATTCTTCTGGAGTGGCCCTCTGGTGGACACAACGGCGGCTGCCTGCGGTTCGGCCCCGACGGTTACCTGTATCTGGCTACGGGCGACGCCAGCGGCATCGCCGACACGCGGCTCACCGGGCAGGATCCGTCCGATCTTCCCGGCTCAATCCTGCGGATTGACGTCGACGCCCGCTCGGACGAGCGGCCGTATGCGATTCCCGCCGGCAATCCGTTTGTCGGTCGAGCCGACGTGCGGCCGGAGGTGTTCTCGTACGGGCACCGTCAGGTGTGGAAGTTCAGCTTCGACCCGCAGGGGCGGCTGTTAGGCGGCGAGGTCGGGCAGGACTTGTGGGAGATGATTCTCCACATCGAGAGCGGTGGCAATTACGGCTGGAGCGTGATGGAAGGCCGCCATCCCTTCCGCCCCGAACGTCCGAAAGGGCCGACGCCCATCCGGCCGCCGCTCGTCGAGCACCCGCACTCCGACTTCCGCTCGATCACCGGCGGCTATGTGTCGCTCTCGCCGCGGCTGCCGGACTTGAACGGCCATTACATCTATGGCGACTACGACACCGGCAAGGTGTGGGCGCTGCGCTACCCCCCCGTTCCCCCCTTAGCAAGGGGGGGGCCAGGGGGGGTCGATTGTGACGAGCACCGCGAGCTGTGCGACACGCAGATCCGCATTGTCGAATTTGCCCGCGACCGCAGCGGGGACGTGTACCTGGTGGACTTCGCCGGCGGACAGTTTCACCGGCTGGTTCCCAACCCCCCCGTTCCCCCCCTTACTAAGGGGGGGAGATCTGAAGTTCCCCCCCTTAGCAAGGGGGGGCCAGAGAGGGGCGTTCCCCCCCTTACTAAGGGGGGGCCAGGGGGGGTCGCGGAGCGCGTGGACTTTCCGCGGCGGCTGAGCGAGACGGGACTGTTCGCGTCGACGAAAGATCACGCGCCGGCGCCGGGCGTCCTTCCCTTTTCGGTGAACGCGCCACTCTGGTCGGACGGAGGCTCGAAGGAGCGGTTCCTGGCGCTGCCGGGGGATTCGCAGATTGAGTTCGACGCCGTCACGTATCCGCAGCCCGCACCCGGAGCACCGCCGGGATGGCGCTTCCCCGACGGCACCGTGCTGGTGAAGACCTTCTCGCTGGAGATGGAAGCCGGCAACCCCCGCAGCCGCCGGCGGCTGGAGACGCGGCTGTTGCATCACGAGCGGATGCCGGGTAACGACGACGAGTACGGCGCGCAGGTCTGGCGCGGCTACACCTACTTGTGGAACGACGAGCAGACTGACGCCGTGCTGCTGGACGCCGCCGGTGCGGACCGCACCTACACGATCGTCGACCCGGCCACGCGCGGCGGCACCAGGCGCCAAACGTGGCACTTCCCGAGCCGGACCGAATGCGCCCTGTGCCACAACATGGCCGCCAAGTACGCGCTCGGCGCGACGACGCTGCAGATGAACCGCGACCACGTGTACGAAACGCCGGACGGCCCGGTCATCGCGAACCAGTTGGCCACGTTCGCCCACCTGGGGCTGTTCACCGCGCCATTGCCGGAGCCTCGGGTGAAGCTGCCGCGGCTGACCCCCCCGTTCCCCCCCTTACCAAGGGGGGGCGAGGGGGGGGCGGCGGCCACGCTCGACCAGCGCGCCCGCTCGTATCTGCACGCCAACTGCGCGCACTGCCACCGAAAATGGGGCGGCGGCAACGCGGAATTTCAACTTCTGGCCACACTGCCATTGGGTGAGACCGGCACACTGGGCGTGCGGCCCGGGCAGGGCGACTTCCAACTCGAAGAGCCGCGCTTGATCGTCCCCGGCTCACCGCGGCGCTCGATGGTTCACTATCGCATGACGCTGCCCGGCCTGGGCCGCATGCCGCACATCGCCTCGCACGTCATCGACCGCCAGGCCGTCGAGTTGATCGAGCAGTGGATCGGCGGGATGGAGGGTGACAAGGTGACAAGGTGACGGGGTGACGGGGTGACGGGGTGGGTGAGTGAGGATGGAGGATGGAGGATGGCGAAGAATCCCGATTCCGGAACGGCCATTCTCCATCTTCCATCCTCCATCCTCGCGGACCGACGCCACCAGCCCGTTAGTCACCCCGCCTCCTTGAACGCCCCCCGCTCCATCGGGTATAAGCGCACGCTGATCGGTCACCAATCCACGGCACAAACCCGCCCGCGCTCTCGAACAGTGAGGTTTCGTCATGGCTCGCCAAACCCGCCGCAACTTCCTGAAGTCGTCGATCGCCGCCGCCGGCGCCACGATCGCCATCAGCGGCACGAAGTCGTCGGGGAACATCCTCGGCTCGAACGACCGCATCAACGTCGCGGTCGCGGGGCTGCACGGCCGCGGCAAGTCGCACATGGACGAGTTCGCCAAGATGCAGAACGTCCAGGTCGTGTACGTCGTCGATCCCGATACCACGCAGTTCGACGGGGCCGTCCGCCGCGTCGAGAGCATCCAGAAGAAGGCCCCACGTCCGGTCCAGGACGTGCGGATGGCCCTCGAAGACGAGAACGTCAACGTGCTCTCGATCGCCACGCCCAACCATTGGCACTCGCTGATGGCCATCTGGGGCTGCGAGCACAAGAAAGACGTTTACGTCGAGAAGCCCCTCAGCCATAACGTGCACGAGGGCCGCGTGCTGGTGGAAGCCGCGCGCAAGCACGATGCGATCGTGCAGCACGGCACGCAGTACCGCTCGTCCGGCACGTGGAACAAGATCGCGAACGTCATCGAGAAGGGCACCTACGGCAAGCTGAAGGTCGCCCACGGGCTGTGCTACAAGCGCCGCGGTTCCATCGGCGAGAAGGAGCAACAATCGCCGCCCGACCACCTCGACTTCAGCCTGTGGCTCGGCCCCGCGCAGGAGCAGCCGTATCACGGAAACCTCGTGCACTACAACTGGCACTGGTTCTGGGATTTCGGCAATGGCGACATCGGCAACCAGGGCGTGCACCAGATGGACATCGCCCGCTGGGGCGTCCCCGGCGGCAAGCTGCCCAACAGCGTCGTGTGCGTCGGAGGCCGCTTCGGCTACGAAGACCAGGGCGAGACGGCCAACACGCAGGTCGCCCTGTTCGACTACGGCGACACGAAGCTCATCTTCGAAGTCCGCGGCCTGATGCCGCAGAACACGATCACGGACATGTTCCACTTCGAGGACGGCACCATCAAGGAGGACGGCCGCTTCTACAAGAAGGGCTCCAAGGAAGGCGAAGCGCTGCCGGACGTGGCCGACACCCGCGGCCCCGGCGGCTCGAACCACTTCGGCAACTTCATCGAGGCCGTCCGCGCCCACGACCGCAAGATGCTGAACGCCGAGGTCGAGGAGGGCCACTACTCCAGCGCCTTGTGCCACCTGGCGAACGTCAGCTACCGGCTGGGCGAGGGCGCATCCTTCGACACGACGCCGAAGCACCTGGCCGCCAGCGACGCCGCCCTAGAGAGCTTCGAGTCGATGAAGGAGCACCTGGCCCAGAGCAAGGTGGACCTCGCGAACACCAAGCTGCAGGTCGGCCGCTTCCTCGAAATCGATCCGAAGACGGAGACCTTCAAGAACGACGGCGAAGCCAACAAGCTCTTGTTCCGCAACTATCGCGAAGGCTTCACCGTGCCGGACTCGCTGGCCTGACGCGGACGCTGACGGGTGGCCGGGTCTGAGGCTTTGCGAAGGCCCGGAATGGTAGTCGCGCGATTCCGGGCCATCCGCTTCGCTCCTGACCCGGCCACCCGACCGCAACCCGGTCCGCAAGGGGCTGGTCGAACGTGCTCGCGAGTGGAAGTGGTCGAGCGCGGGATGGTTCGAGGGGCGGCGGCTGAATGACCTGGAGCCGGACCCGATTCCGTGGGACTGGCTGGAGGAGATCTGATAGAATCGGGCGCGGGTGAGCTGGCCGGGGGCAGGCTCAAACGCATGGCTGACGAATTTGAGGGATACCGCCTTGACGACATCACGTACTGCGTGGACCCCGACTCCAAGGAGTTCTTTCCCGTACGGGTGGTGAAGATCGGCCGCAAGTTTGTCGATGTCGAACCACTTGACGACGAGCTGGCCTCATCGGTCGCGCCGCTGTTCACCGCGGAGAAAAAGAATCGACGTTTCGTTCGGCCAAGGCTACCCAGTTCTGCCCGATTTGGTGGCTGCGATGAACGCACGGTGAATTCCGATCGTGTGTCTGGTCAGGAAACGATGCACGCGCGTGGCCGGTCGCGGCGGAATCGGATGGATGATCACATGGCGGCCACCGCGTGATCGTTGCCGTTACGCGTGCGGACGATTTGCACAGAATATTCTGCGTCAGGGACTGAGGCCGCCCATGAGATTTGCATTCGTCGGAGTTCGAAATGGAAAGCGAAAAGTCAACTTCGCCTTCGCGCTTTTGGTCGGCTGTCTTTGCGCAGCACTCGGGACAGGGCTTTCATCCCTGATTGCTGCGATTGCCCCTGAATCGGCAGCCGTCACGACATTGGCGAGTTCTCTGCCGTTGTTGCTTCCCATATTTGTCGTGATGCCGCCATTGTTCCGAGGGTTAACCGCGTCACTGGACGATTTGCCGACTTTCGATCACTGACCTGCGACTCAGGTGCCTACACGGGAGAAATCAAAGGGGACGCAGCTCATTTCAACAGCAAGAAAGAGCTGCGTCCCCTTTGTCTTTCTTTGTCTTTCGCCGAATCCCACACGACTATTGAGCATGAGTTTCGCCTAACAAGGCGTTGCACCCGACCGCCGCAATGTCTTGGCCAATGGTAGAGTTAACCGGGTGGCGGGTGAACTTGGTCGTTCGCCGGCTTTCATTTCCATGAAGCTCATCGCGTCAGCCGCCGACTTGGACGAGATGCGCTCGCTGCCCCGCGTTCTTGTTTTCATCTACGTGAGCTGGGCGATGCAAGCGCGGCGCTCCGACGCTGCTTGTCGTGAGTTTCTGGCGGACCTTCAACGCGAGTATCAGTGCGAGGAGATTCCAGTCTGTCGCGTCGATCTCAGTGACCAAGAAGGCGAGGTCTGGGTAGGCATCCGCAAATGGCTGAAGGACGACGGCCAACCGCACGATTGCCTCAGCTACGGCGGCTACGGCGCGATGCTCTGGGTGCGTGAGGGGAAGGTCGAGGCATACGTGCCGTACCTTGCCGAGGTTGAATGCGGTAAACTGATGGCAATGACCCGAGGCGTGTTTGAACTCGGCGCCCAGTCTGGAACTTCGGGCTCGAAGCCATCCCAATGAATGTCGCCGGCGAACCAGCCGTTCCACCTGACCGCGGCGGCATTACTGTTTTTCGAGGTTCCACGTTTCACCAGCCGGTGCGGCAGGTGACGGTGTCGTTCGGCTGGGGGAGAAGTGCGGCGGGTGGCCGGGGCTACGGCCGCTTCGGCTGTGCCCCGGCGGACGCGTGCGTGGCAGCGCCGGGGCACGCAAAGCCTTCGCCCCGGCCACCCGGACGCGCTCCTCTAGCGAGTCGCGGCTAACGCTTCAATCGCCGAACGCCGCGTCGAACGCGCGGCTGGACGGCTCGAAGTCGACGTTTTTGCAGAACTGGGCGGCTTCCGTCGCGCCGGCTTCGCGGTCCATGCCGCTGTCTTCCCACTCCACGGACAACGGCCCGCGATAGCCGATCGCGTTCAAGGCCCGGATGATCTCCTCGAACCGTACGCGGCCGCGGCCCACGCTGCGGAAGTCCCAGCCGCGACGCGCGTCGCCGAACGGCAGGTGGCTCGTGAGGATCCCCGTGCGGCCGTTGAGCGTGGTCGCGGCGTCCTTCATGTGGACGTGGTAGATGCGGTCGGGGAAGTAGCGGATGAACTCGACGGGATCGACGCCCTGCCAGACGAGATGGCTGGGATCGAAGTTGAAGCCGAACTCCTCGCGATGGTCGAGGGCCTCCAGGGCCCGCTCGGCTGAGTAGATGTCGAAGGCGATCTCCGTCGGGTGCACTTCCAGGGCGAAGCGGACGCCGCATTCCTGGAAGACGTCGAGGATTGGGTTCCAACGCTCGGCCAGCAGGCTGTAGCCGGCGTCGATCATCTTCCGCGGCGTGGGCGGAAAGTCATAGATCAGGTGCCAGATGCTGGAGCCGGTGAATCCGTTGACGACGCCCACGCCCAGCTTCT